>CADCUW010000618.1 GCA_902805985.1 uncultured Rubrobacteraceae bacterium | reverse complement strand
ACGGCGACGCCGACGCCGACCGAGATCCAGACCGCCGCCGAGCCCGTCACCCACTCAGACGCCAGCATCGCCGTCGTCGTGCTCCCGGGTATCCTGCCAACGACCATTATCGCGAGGAAGCGCCGGAGAGAGATCGCCGAGATCCCCGCGAGGGCGACCGCCGCGTCGTCGGGCACGATGGGGACGAGCAGGATCACGAAGACCCACCATCCTCTGGCGTCGAGCATGCCGATGTACCGGCGGAAGGTCTTCTCACCGACGAGCCGTACTGCCAGCCCCTTGCCTCACCGGCGCGCCGCCAAAAACACCAGGACCGAACCGACGACCGAACCCGCCAGGCTCAGGGCCAGGCCCTCCCAGACGCCGAAGACGAGAGCGCAGGCCAGGGTTAAGGGCTCCGCGGGGATCGGGGAGACGAGCACTTGCTCGACCACGACGAAGAAGTAGACGACCGGCGAGAGGACCCCGAACGAGAGGATCCAATCCCGGATGCCGGCCGCGCCTACGTTGCCCAGCAGGGCGAGTAGCCCTCCCAGGTCCGAGCGCAGCCCCGGCGAGAGGAGGAAGACGAGGGCCAACGTCCCGACGACCGACAGGAGCCCCACGGCCCAACGCCCTGCCGTCGCCGGAGTACCAGCCGGGGTTGCCGGTGAGGACCCTGGCCCTTCCCCGCCCCGACCATCTGGGGCTTCAAGCGCGCCGTTCGCGCGTCCTACCGCGAGGGTGGTATCCGGCATTTGGCTCCTCACCTCCTTCTGCGTTGGTGCGTCTGCTAAAAGGAAAGGCCGGTGGCGGGGAACAACCCTTCTCCGCCACCGGCCGCCGCACGCTTACCCTGGGTTGCTCGCTACTCGCGGCGGAGGGCTTCTACGGGCTGCAGGCCCGCCGAGCGGTAGGCCGGCAGCACCCCGAAGATGATCCCGATCAGAACCGAGGCCCCTGAGGCGATCAGCACCGAGTTCAGCGTCACCGCCGTGGCCAGGTTCGCCGACAGGGTCGGCAGCAGGGCCGAGACTCCCACGCCCACCCCTATGCCCACGAGGCCACCGAAGACCGAGAGCAGGACCGCTTCCAGCAGGAACTGCGAGAGCACGTCGGCGTTGGAGGCGCCCAAAGCTTTGCGGACCCCGATCTCGCGGGTCCTCTCGGTCACCGAGACGAGCATGATGTTCATCACGCCTATGCCGCCGACGAGCAGCGAGATGCCCGCGATACCCGTCAGGCCAATGGTGAGGACGTTGGTGATCTGGGTAAAGCTCGAGAGCAGCTGCTCCTGGGTGGTCACCGAGAAGTCCTCGGCGCCGCCGTGGGCGGCCTTGAGCTCGGCCGAGATGTCCCTGGCCGTCGCGTCTACGGCGTCTGGGTTCTTCGCAAGCGCCGTTATCTGGCTGACGTTCTCCGCCCCCGAGAGCGAGAGGGCGTCGCCCGTGATCATGTAGGAGGACGCGGCCCCCGCGGCGAAGCCGCCGCCGGTCGACTCCCTGGAGATGCCGACCACCTCGTAGTCCTCGCCCCTGATGGCGAGGGTCTCGCCGACCGAAGCCTCGGGCCCGGAGTTCAGCAGGTCCTTGGCAGAGGCGGCCGTGAGGACGAGCTCGTTGTCGTCTTGCACGAAGCGTCCGGTCTGGAGCTTCACGGAGCTTATCTCCTGGTAGGAGGGGTCAACCCCGGTGAACGAGTAGCCGGCGCCCTCTATGGGCAGGGTCACCGAGACGCTGGAAGAGGCCTCGATTACCGACGGGAGCTTCGCCACCGCGCCGGCGTCCTTCGTGGTGAGGGTGCTCACGGCCGCCGCGCTCTCGCCGGGACCGCCTCCCTCGTCCGGGGCGGCGCCGGCCTCGCTGGCGCCTCCGGAGCCGGGCGCCACGGTGATGAGGTTCGGGCCAAGCTCGTCGAGCTGGCCGGTTATCTGGCTCTGGACCCCGGCGCCTAGAGACATGATCAGGATCACCGCGGCCACCCCTATCACGATGCCGAGCGTGGTGAGGATCGAACGTGCCCAGTTGCCGAATAGTGCCGACAGGCTCATGCCCGCTATCTGCAATGCCTTCCTCATGACGCAACCCCTATCTTCTCGTCGGTTTTATTGCCTTCGTGCGTACGGTCGTCGGCGACGATGAGGCCGTCGCGCACCTCGACGATCCGCTCCGCCCTCTCGGCCACGTCCATATCGTGGGTGACCATGATGAGGGTGGTGCCCTCGGCCTTGAGCTCCCTGAAGAGGTCGAGGATGCCCTCCCCGGACCTCGTGTCCAGGTTGCCTGTGGGCTCGTCGGCCAGCACGATGGCCGGGTTGTTTACCAAAGCCCTCGCTATGGCCACCCTCTGCTTCTGGCCGCCGGAGAGCTCCGGGGGCTTGTGGGTCGCCCTATTGGAGAGCCCCACACGCTCGAGGGCCTCCATCGCCCGACTCTTGCGCTCCGCGCCGTAGACCCCGGCGTAGACCATCGGCAGCTCCACGTTCTTGAGGGTGCTCTCGCGGGGCAGGAGGTTGTAGGACTGGAAGACGAAGCCGATCATGTCCCTCCGCTG
>CADCUW010000617.1 GCA_902805985.1 uncultured Rubrobacteraceae bacterium | reverse complement strand
TGCCCCTCGTCTTCGGGATCGTCCTCATAAGGTTCCCGGCGGGCCTCTTCGTCTACTGGGTGACCTCCAACCTCATAAGCATCGTCCAGAACCTCCTGATCTACCGCAACGTCCCGAAGCCGGGCGCCGTAGAAGAGGCCGCCGGGGACGATGAAAGCCGGTCCGGCGAACACCGGCCGAATTCGGGCAACGGAGCTTCGGAATCCGAGCTCGAAGCGGAGGGCAGGAGCGGCGTCGGCCGGGCAAGGACCGGGACGAAGAGAGCCGGGAAGAAGAGGTAGCGCGCACCGATAGGATCGAGCCCAGCCACCCCGTTCCTCTCCGTTGGGGTTTTGGGCGGATTCTCTCTGGGGACACGCCCTCTACTGGTCGAGTACGAGAAACCAGGTCTCCGCCGAATAAGGGTAGGAAGGCGCGTTGGATCCCTGCTCGTAGCTGGCATGCAAAACCGCGTGGCCCGGCCTGACACCCGAGGGCACCTTCAGGGTTGCAAAGATCCGGGCCTTCCCATCGGCCTTGACGCTGCCGAGCTTCCACGTCCGGCCGTCCTGCCGGAACTCGACGCTGACCTCGCTGTTGGGAACCTTCCGGGACGGGACCCCCGAAGGCGTGTCGTCGCAAGCGCCGGACCCGGCGATAAAGTGGGTCCCCTTGATCTCGAACTCGTCCCCCGGTGCCCCCCGGGACGGGTGCGCTTCGAGGACCGGCTCCACGGAGGCGCAGGTGGCCTGGGCCGAGCCATCGGACGTGGAAGACGCTTCTGATTCGTCCGACATCGACGGTCGGGTCTCCTGCGTCCCGTCTTCAACCGCCGGCATAGGCTCTTCCTCCTCTACCAGACTGGTAGGATCGCCGTCTGCAGCCTCCCGTTCACCCGACCCAGCCGCGCCCCCGGCGGCACCCCCGCCCGCCGAGAACGCGCCGCCACCCATCTCACGCATCGCGAGCGAGAAGACCGGAACGGCCACGAGCAGGACGAGTGCCGCCGCGGCGATCCACCAGAGCTGCGGCCGGGATCGGGGCGGCGATCCGGGACTGCCGGCCTCCGCCCCCAACCGGCCCCGTACGGAACCGGCGATGTCGGGCGTGGGCGGGTACTCGACGCGGGGACCGAGGTCGCGCAGCTCCCTGTCGAGGTCCCTATCCGGTGGCATCTTGGGCCTCCATCATCTTCTCCCTCAGCCTGCCGACGGCCCGCGAGAGCCGGGACTTCACCGTGCCCCGCGCGCATCCCATGACGGAGGCTGCCTCCGCCTCCGTAAGCTCCAGGAAGTACCGCAAGGAGATCACCTCCCGGTCCTCCTCCCGCAGCCCCTCCACCGCCCCTAGCAGCTCCGCCCGCCGCTCCTCGGCCAAGAGGGTCGTCTCCGGCGAAGGGGGGTCGGCCTGCGACCCGTACTCCGCCGCCCGGAGCGTGAGGCCCACCCGCCGGCCAGCGGCCCTGCGCCGGTTTCTGGCCTCGTTGGCGACCACGGTCAGGAGCCACGGCCTGAAAGGCGCGCCCGAGCGGAAACGGTCCAGGGTACGGTAGACCTTCACGAAAGCCTCCTGGGAGGCGTCTTCGGCCTCTGAGGCGTCGCCCGTGATCGTGAACGCCGTCCTGAAGGCCACGGCCTGATGACCGCGCACCAGCTCCTCGTACGCGGCGATGCTCCCACCTTTCGCCCTCTCGACGAGCGTCGCTTCCTCCGGGCCTACGGCCGATCCTCCCTCTCGGAGCTCCCTACCCCTTCTACAACGCGAGGGCTAGGACGGTTCCAAGGTTCCCGCAAGTTCCCGCAAGCGTCGCACCCGCCCGATGGACCACGCCCAACGCCAGGAGCCCCCGGCGGCTGCCGGGGGCTCCCTGAAGCCCGGTACCTGAGGCCCGAAACCTCTAAACCATCAACATCACGGGGTTCTCGAGGACCTTTTTGACCTCGGCCATGTAGATAGCGCCGTCGCGGCCGTTGGCGATGCGGTGGTCGGCCGAGAGGGTGAGCTTCATCATGCTCGCGGGGACTACCTCGCCGCTCTCGTCGAAGGTCGGGCGCTGGACGATGGAGCTTACGGCGATGATGGCCGCCTGGGGCGGGTTTATGATCGCCGTAAAGCTATCGATGCCGAACATGCCCATGTTCGAGACGGTGATGGTCCCGCCCTGGTACTCCTCGGGCTTGAGGCCGCCCTCGCGGGCCCTCATGGCGAGGTCCTTTGACTCGCGCGAGATCTGGGCTAGCCCCTTGCTCCCCGCGTCCCTGATGACGGGCGTGATGAGCCCCTGGTCGAGCGCGACGGCCATGGCCATGTCGACCTTGCTGTGCAGCTCGACCCCGCGGGTCGTGTAGATGGCGTTGAGGTTCGGGTGGTTGCGGAGGGCCACAGCGACCGCCTTCATGACGAAGTCGTTGACGGAGAGCTTGATGCCCTCCTCTTCGAGCTGGGCGTTGAGCTGCTTGCGCAGGGCCATCGCGTTGTTCATGTCCACCTCTACGGTGGCGTAGAAGTGCGGGACGTGCTGCTTGGCCTCGGTCATCCGCTCGCCGATGACCTTCATCATGCGCG
>CADCUW010000616.1 GCA_902805985.1 uncultured Rubrobacteraceae bacterium | reverse complement strand
GGCCTGCTCCTCACCTCCCCCTGGCGCCTCTCGGCCAACGTCGAGTGGAAGGGCCGCGACGCCCTCCTGGAGCTCGACTCCGGGAAGAACGACCTCAAGAGCCACTACCTCGGGCCGAAAGACGCCAACGAGGGCGACGACGTGCGCGAGGCGTTCGTCCGGGCGTGGGAGCGCGCGAAGGACACCGGCGGCTGGAAACTCGAAGCGGGCTCCGGCGTCCTGCCCTTCCCGGAGCTAAAGACCGCCCTCGTCCCCGACTTCACCCTGAAGAACGCCGCGGGCGAGAAGGTTCATCTCGAGGTACTCGGCTTCTGGTCCGAGCGGAACCTGATCGAACGCACGGCCCTGCTCAGGGAGGCCAACGCGAGAGGCCATCGTGTCCTGGTCGCCGCCTCGGAGAAGCTCGGCGCCTCCCCCGATGCGCTCTCAGAAGCCGTGCAGGGCGGTGTCATCCCGTTCAAGGAGCGCCTGGCCGCGAAAGACGTGCTCGCCGCGCTGGGGTAGAGACGGTTCGCGAACCGTCTCTACCCCATATAATCCGTCGCGTGCAGAAGAGTAAGCTTTCCCTGATCCTGCTAACCACGGCGTGCGCCTTCGCCGCGGCGCTCTACGGTTTCGGTTCGAGCGTCTACTCGTGGCGGAGCGTCTACGAGGAGACGGGCCGGGAGGGCCTGATCCAGGCATCCCGCGTCATCGTCTACGTGGCGCTCGGCATCCTGCTGGCCTTCCGGGGCGGATGGCCCGGGGTCGCCGCCGCCGTCGTGATGGCGCTCGCCGCGACGTCGGCCGAGTGGGTCCTGTTCCCACTCTCCTACGGTTGGGCGGCGCTGGGGCAGGAGGCGGCGTACGCGGAGAAGTTCGGCGGCGTCGCCCGCCCGCCCTACAACGCCTGGATCGCCTACGACCTCTTCGCCGTCGCCATCTCCTCGGCCTTGGCCCAGGGCCTGCGCATGATGGCCAACGTCAACCCCAGGGGGATCGGGGGCGGATGACACTTATCTCCTCGGCCTCATCGAAGTCCAGCAGAAAGACCTCCCCGAGCGCGTTGAAGTCGTAGCGCGAGGCCGGCAGAACGCCCTCGACCGAATCCTCGACCTCGACCGCCGTCACGAGCTTGCCGTGACCCTTGCACCGCTTGCACGGAACGGGCCGCCAGGCAGCGCCGTCGTCACCCCTGCCGCCGCAGTTCGGGCAGGGACGGAACCCGGTGTAACGGATCTCTATCGTCCTCACGGCCGAGATACTAGCAGCGGGGCGCGGGTGTGGTATCTTGGCCGGCTTTGCCGAAAGCGAGCAGGAGGAGGTCTGTATGAACGCGGGTGCGGTTCTGGCGGCTTTGGCGGGCCTGGCGATAGCCGCGCAGGTCGTGGTGAACACACTCGGCATCAGGACGCTCGGCGTGGGAGCCCTGGTCGGGATCTCTGGCCTCGCCACGGCCGCCGCCGGCTTCGCGGTGGCCTTCTTATCCCGTCCCGAGTTTACGGGAAGGGCGATCCTCTATGGCGTCGTCTCGGGCCTTCTCGGGGCCTTCATACTCGCCGCGATCGTGCTGGCCGCCGGCCGCGCGGGACTCGCCCAGACGCTCTCCCTGGTCATCGCCTCTCAGCTCATCGCCGGGGTGCTCATCGACCGTACCGGCCTCTTCGGCCCAGTTGTAGCTGACTTCGGCCTCCTCAAGGCGTTCGGCGTCGCGCTCATCCTCGTTGGCGGCGTCCTGGTCGTAAGGTCTTAGGCGCGGAGAACGATCAGGGCGTTACCCGCCCCGGGTCCGTGTTCGCGCCGCACAGGAGCACGCCGACGCGCTCTCCGGGCTTCGGCAGATAAGACCCGGAGAGCAGGGCTGCCAGGGCCGCGGCCCCGCCGGGCTCGACGATCAGGCGCAATGACTCCCACAGGCGCCGCTGGGCCTCGCGGATCGACGCCTCGTCCACCAGCGCCACCCGATCGACGAACCTCTGGGCCACGGAGAACCCGATGCGCCCCACCCGCCGGGCGCCGAGTGAATCGGCCGCCAGGCCACCCGTCTCCACGTCCACGGGCTCCCCCGCCCGGAGCGCGGAATGGAGCGAGGGTGCGGCTTCGGGCTCGACGCCCACCACCCTGACCCCGTCCCTGTACCAGCCGGCGATACCGCCGATAAGGCCGGCCCCGCCCACGGCGACGAGCAGGGTGTCCAGGTACGGGGCCTGCGCTTCGATCTCCCTGCCAAGCGTCCCCTGGCCCGCCACGACCTCGGGCTGGTCGTAGGCGTGGACCACGACCGCCCCGCTCTCCTCCGCCCGGGCGGCGCTCGCCTCGAACGCCTCGGCGTAGCTCCTGCCGACCAACGTGACGGAGGCGCCGCACGCTTCGATAAGGCTCACCTTGGCGGGGGACGAGATCTCGGGTACGAAGACCTCCGCCCGGTAACCGAGTTGGCGCGCGGCGTAGGCGACGGCCGCCCCGTGGTTGCCACCCGAAGCCGCCACGACCCCAGACGGCGCGCCCGGAACCGAGAGCAACCGGTTGAAGGCACCCCTGACCTTGAACGATCCCGAATGCTGGAG
>CADCUW010000615.1 GCA_902805985.1 uncultured Rubrobacteraceae bacterium | reverse complement strand
TCCAGCTCGTAGAGTCCGTCCCGACCGCCTCCAACGCCGCCCGCTACGCCGAGATCGTCCGCGGCAAGGCCCTCCTCCGGTCCGTCATAGACGTCGGCAGCCGCATCACGGAGGACGCCTTCCGCGAACCCGAGGACGTAACCGAGGCACTGGACTCCGCCGAGCAGCTCATCTACGGCGTCTCCAACAGGACCCTCAAACAGCACCTGGCCCCGGTCTCCGAGCTCGCGCCGGGGGCCTTGGAGATGATCCAACGCCTGTATGAACAGGAGGGCGAGGTGACCGGGGTCGAGACCGGCTTCGAGGACCTCGACCGCCTCACCACCGGCTTCCACAAGAGCGACCTCGTCGTCCTCGCCGCGCGTCCGGCCATGGGAAAAACGGCCATGGCGCTTAACGCCATATGGCACGCGAGCGGCGAGAAGAAGATGCCGGTGGCGATCTTCTCGCTGGAGATGAGCAAGGAGCAGCTCGTCCAGCGGCTCATCTCCCAGACCACGCGCATACCGGCGCAGGCTTTGAGGAGCGGGAACGTCAAGGCCGAGGACTGGCCGAAGCTGCTTCGTGGCGTGGCGCAGGTGAGCGAAGCGCCCATCTGGATCGACGACACCGCGGGCGTCACGCTGATGGAGATGCGCGCGAAGGTGAGGCGGCTTGCGAGCCAGCTCGGCGCCACGGGCGGCCCGCCGCTCTCGCTGGTCGTGGTGGACTACCTGCAGCTCATGGTGGGGCAGGGGAGCCGCAACGACAACCGCCAGCAGGAGATCGCCGAGATCAGCCGCGGCCTCAAGGTCCTCGCCCGCGACCTCGACGTGCCCGTGCTCGCCATCGCCCAGCTCTCCCGCGCCGTAGAATCCCGCCACGACAAGCGTCCCATGCTTTCAGACCTTCGCGACTCGGGCGCCATCGAGCAGGACGCGGACATGGTGATGTTCCTGTACCGCGACGAGTACTACAACCCCGACTCCGACGACAAGGGCATAGCCGAGGTCATCGTGGGCAAGCACCGCAACGGGCCGACGGGCAAGGTCCAGCTCGCGTGGCTCGAGCAGTACACCAAGTTCGCCTCGCTCGCCCGCCGGGGTTGAGGCCGGTTGGGCCCACGGAGGCTCGTGATCAGGGCCGCGCCGGCGGTTCGTAGTCGATCAGAACCTTGATCGGCCGCGTCTCTTCTTGGGCCATCGCTTCGAAGATATGGGGGAGGTCTTTCACGGTTGTGTGAAGATCGAAGATGTCCTCCAGGCCCGTATATACATCGCGTACCACATCGAAGTACCAGCGCGCGTGCTGCCGGTAATCCCACCCGTCGCTGGATGCGAAGATCGAAAGCTCCTTCTCGTGGAACTCCGGCCGCAGAACGAGCGGTTCGAGGTTGCCGTCTGAGAGGACGCATAGCCGTCCACCGGTTCCCAGCTTACGCTGCAGCAGCCAGAACGCACCGTCGCGGCCAGAGCACTCGAAGGCGACCGCGTGCCCGTCAGGAACCGACGCCTCAGGGTCCACGGCGCTCCGCGCACCCAGCTTCGCTGCCAGGACGCGGCGGTCCGCCAGCGGCTCTATTACATCGACGTTCCCTGTCCCGTATGCTCGGAGGACGAAGACGGTGAGCAGCCCGATCGCCCCGGCACCGGCGACGAGCACGCGCTCCTCCGGCCCGGGCGCGACCTTTCGAATCCCCTTGGCCACGTCGCAGGACAGGATCGCGAGCAACGCCACTTGGTCTGATACGCGGTCGGGTACGCTCACCACTTTGCCCTCCGGCAGCACCCCGTGGGTGCGGTGCCCGTACGAAGCGAACACCCGCTGCCCCGGATGCACGCTCGAAACATCGTCGCCGTGCGCGAGCACGATCCCGACGTTCTCGTATCCCGTCATCCGGGGATATCCAGCCTCCCGGCCGGACCTGACATCACCGCGGTAGAGGGGCAGCTCGCTTCCCACGCTGATGCTCCCGACGGCGGTCCGTACCAGTACCTCCTCTGGACGCAGCGGCGGTAACTCTTCCTCCACCCATTCCAGATGCCGCGGCGCTACGAGGAGCAGCGAGTGCCGTTTCACGGACCACCACCTCGCCGATCCCTCCACCCGGCCAAGGCCTGAAGCCTCTAACCTGAAGCCTCTAACCTACCTGATCGGCGCCCCCATCGCGTGATACCCGCCGTCCACGTGGATCAACTCCCCGGTCGTCGCCGGCCACCAGTCCGAAAGCAGGCTGACGACGGCCCGGCCGACGGGCTCGGGGTCTGTGGTCTCCCATCCGAGCGGCGCCTGCCGGCCCCAATCGCCCTCTATCTCCTCGAAGCCGCTGATGCCCTTGGCGGCGAGGGTCTTTACGGGGCCTGCCGAAACGAGGTTTATCCTGATGCCCCGGCCGCCGAGGTCGCGGGCGAGGTAGCGGGAAGTGGACTCGAGGGCCGCCTTGGCAACACCCATCCAGTCGTAGGAGGGCCAGGCCACACGGGCGTCGAAGTCGAGGCCGACGACGGAGGCGCCTGGCTTCATGAGGTGCGAGAGGCCGACGGTGAGCGCCTTTAGGGAGAAGGCCGAGGTCTGGA
>CADCUW010000614.1 GCA_902805985.1 uncultured Rubrobacteraceae bacterium | reverse complement strand
AGGAGGAGTACCGCTTCTACTCCTTCGGGGATGCCATGCTGATCCTCAACGGGGGCCGTACCCTATAGGCGCCCCCGTCTCCATAGAGGTAACCGCCACCGACGGGGAGGCTCGGGCGGGCGTCCTCCACACCCCCCACGGCCCGGCCGAGACGCCAGCGTTCATGCCGGTGGGCACCAAGGGCACGGTCAAGGGCCTCACGCCCGGGGACCTGCGCGGTGCCGGCGCGGGCGTAGTACTCGGCAATACCTACCACCTCTACCTGCGCCCCGGGGCCGATATCGTGCGGGAGGCGGGGGGGCTCCATGGTTTCAGCGGCTGGGACGGGCCGATGCTCACCGATTCCGGTGGGTTCCAGGTCTTCTCGCTGGCGAAGACGCGCCGGATCGGCGAAGGTGGCGTCAGGTTCGCCTCCATCTACGACGGTTCCGTCCACGAGTTCACGCCGGAGCTCACGACGAGGGTGCAGGAGGACCTCGGCGCGGACGTCGCCATGGTCCTCGACGAGTGTCCGCCCGCCAACGCCGGCCGCGAGTACCACGCCGAGTCGTTACGCCGGACAGCGCGGTGGGCGGAGCGGTGCAAGGAGGCGCACGGCAGGGAGGATCAGGCCCTGTTTGGGATCGTGCAGGGCGGGCTCCACAAGGACCTTCGCGCCGAGAGCCTGGAGCGGACCGTCGAGATAGGCTTCCCCGGCTACGCCGTCGGGGGCCTCTCCGTCGGAGAGTCGAGGGGGGAGATGCTGGAGACGCTCGCGGCGACGGCGACCCTCTTGCCAGAAGCCCGTCCGAGGTACTTCATGGGTATCGGGGACCCCGTCGGCATCCTCCAGGTCATAGCCCTCGGGGTGGATATGTTCGACTGCGTGTTGCCGACCCGTCTTGCCCGTCACGGCGCGGCGCTCACCCCGGACGGCCGGATCAACCTGAAGAACGCCCGCTTTCGCCGGGACTTCGGGCCCCTGGACCCGGAGTGCTCCTGCGAGACGTGCGCGGGCTACAGCCGGGCCTACCTCTCGCACCTCGTCCGCGAAGACGAGTTGCTCGGCCACCGGTTGCTCACCCTCCACAACGTCCATTTCACGGTCGCCCTGTGCCGCCAGGCCCGCGCCGAGATCTCCGCCGGCAGGTTCGCGGGCTGGTCCGCTGCCTGGATTTCCAGGTACGAGGGGAAGTAGTGGGGCGGACGGGCCGGGTTTGCCGGGTTTTGGGCCGTACGAGTACGGCCCAAAACCCGGCCCATCTGGGTGGTGACGGGTTCCGGGTGAGTTTTGTTAGAATTGGTCCCCGATCCTATGGGTAGCACACGAAACAACCTCATCGTCCTCGGGCTCGTCGTCGTCCTACTCGGCGTCGCGACGTACCTGATCTTCCTCCGCCAGCCCGTCACGGAGTCCACGCAGCTCGGCCTGGACCTTCAGGGCGGGGTTAGCGCGCAACTACAAGGGTCCCAGACGGGCGGGGGCAACGTCTCGCGGGAGGAGATGGAGCAGGCGTCTGACCTGATCCGCCAGCGCATCGACCGCCTCGGCGTCGCCGAGCCAGACGTGCGGGTGCAGGGTACCGACCAGATCGTAGTCCAGATCCCCGGCGTCGAGAACGAGGACGAGGTCATCAACATCATCGGAAGGACAGCCCAGCTCGGCTTCTACCAGGTCCTCGCCACCGAAGGGAGCCCGAACACGCCGGCCGAGGATGTCCCCTCGGTCGAGAACGAGCTGGAGGAGGACCTCAGGGACGACCAGGAATACGAGCCCGGCGAGACGAAGATCCTGTTCGAGAACAGCCCCCCGATCCAGGGCGGCGGCACCGACGTCTTCGGCTACATCGTGCGCCAGCAGCCGGACCTGACCGGCGAGGCGTTGCAGCAGAACGGGGCCAACGTCGAGTTTGACCAGACTAACAAGAGGATAGTCTCGTTGCAGCTCACCAGCGAGGGTGGCGACCAGATGGCGGACCTCACCCAGGAGATAATCAACGAGGCGAGCGTCAGCGGCGAGCCGGGCCTGCTCGCCATCGCGCTCGATGAGGACGTCCAGAGCGCCCCCCAGGTGCAGGATGTTCTGTCCGACCAGATCTCGATCTCCAACGACGGTCTCCCGGAAGGGCTCCCCGAGGACGAGGCCCGACAGCTCGAGACCGTGCTCAACACCGGTGCGTTGCCGGTGAACATGGAGATCATCTCCCAGACCAGCGTCGGGCCGACGCTCGGTCTGAGCTCTCTCAGGAGCGGCCTGATCGCGGCCCTCGTCGGGTTCGCGCTGGTGCTTGCTCTGCTCGTGGTCATCTACCGCGCGCTGGGCCTTGTCGCGGCGCTGGCGCTCTTGATCTACGCGTTCTTGATGTGGGGGATCGTGGTGGCCGTGCCGGTGACGGTGACGCTGCCCGGCATCGCGGGCATCGTGCTCTCCATCGGGGTCGCGGCCGACGCGAACGTGGTCATCTTCGAGAGGATCAAGGAAGAGGTCAGGCGTGGCAGGACGTCACGCGCCGCCATACAGGCCGGCTACGACAGGGGCTTCCGCGCCATCCTCGACGGCAACATCACCACCCTGATCACGGCCTTCATCCTCTTCGCCCTCTCGACGGGCTCGGTCAGGGGCTTCGCGGTCCTGCTCGTGATAGGTGTGCTTTTGAGCGTGTTCACCGCCGTGCTTGTTACACGCGCCCTGCTCGGCCTGCTCTCCGGTCGCGGCGTGCAGCTCTCGCCCGCGATGATGGGCGTCTCCAAGCGCGGCATCTCGGAGCAGGGAACGGCGGGGTAGTCCATGTTTCCTCGCGTCGACTTCGTGGGCAACTGGAAGCGGTGGTTCGTCGTCTCGGGCGTGCTGCTCGCGCTCGGCCTCCTCGCCATCTTCTTCGGCCGCCTGGAGTTCGGCATAGATTTTCAGGGCGGCGGCCAGTTCACGGCTACGGGCGCGGACCGCCAGCTGAGCGAGGACGAGGTTACGGCCACCCTCCCTGCGGGGATCGCGGAGGAGTCGGTTGTGACGACGCTCGGAGACGACGGCTACGAGGTCAGGACGCCGGTCTTGAGCGACGCCGAGAGCCAGGAAGTAGAGGACGCCCTCTCGGAGGCGCTCGGGGCCGAGGTGAGCGCGACGAGCGTGAGCCCGGCGTTCGGGGAGCAGCTCAGAAACCAGGCGTTGCAGGCCGTCGCGGCGGCGCTGCTAATCATCGTCGCTTTCATCAGCGTGCGGTTCGAGTTCTCGTTCGCCATAGCCGCGATCGCGGCGCTGGTCCACGACGTGCTGCTGACCATCGGCTTCTACGCCATCTTCGGGCGGGAGGTTAGCCTGGTTACGGTCGTAGCGGTCTTGACGGTGCTTGGGTACTCGCTCTACGACACCATCATCATCTTCGACAGGATCCGGGAGAACGCCCCGACGGTCGGGTACAACCGCAGGCGCTTTGACGAGATGATCAACGTCTCAATCCGGCAGGTGGTGCGGCGTTCGATCTACACCTCGGTCTTTACCCTGATCCCCGTAACAGCCCTCCTCATCTTCGGCGAGGCCACCCTCAGCGACTTCGCTTTCGCCCTGCTCGTCGGCATCCTGGCCGGCACGTACAGCTCGATCTTTGTAGCCGCCCCTGTCCTCTCCCTCTACAAGGCCTGGCGCGCCGGCAGCGTCCGACGCGCCCCCCGCTCGGCCTAGCGCTTCGGTTCCAGGCACGCTAGACGGACATCTCCAGGGTCGTCCTCTTCGGCAGGAAACCGAGGCGAGCGTAGAAACGTATGGCCGCTTCATTGGAGGCGTAGGCCGTCACCGAGATGCGCTCCGCCCCCTGTCTCTCGGCCCAGGACCGGAACTCGGCCACCAGCGCAGACCCTACGCCACGGTTGCGGTACCTCGCTTCTACGTACATGCTCTGGACCTCCGCGACCTTTACCGGCCTGATCGTCGCCGGCTCCCCGATGTAACCGGCCAGGTATCCGGCAGGCGCCCGGCCGGGTTTCGACAGCAGGCAGAGGGCGTCGCGCCGGGAGATGAGGGACAGGAAGTGATCCCGGCCCTCCCTCTCCGGCCAGCCAACGTCCGCGAACGGGTCTCGCATGCCCCCATCCTCCTGAAAGAGCGCCGAACTCAACCGCACCAGCGCCCCGACGTCGCCCTTACCGGCCGTCACTACCTCGTAGCCCACCCCCGCCACCTCCCACGACTCCCGCATGACCGTTGGATCTTACGACATATAATTGTTATTGTATATCTTGTTATTTATATAAATATGACGACGGATATTCTGGCCGTGCGGCGTGGTGGGTTATGATGGGGGAGGTGCAGGCGGAACCGGGAGGTTGAGTTGCGCGGGACGGTTGGAGAGACGTTGGAGCGGTTGGTTCTCTTGCAGGTAGGGGCTGCGGCGGCGACGCGGGACCGGGTGCAGCAGGTCGTCGAGGGTTTGATCGAGCAGGGCCGCATCGAGCGTGAGGAGGGGCGCACGGTCGTCGACGACGTGATGAGCCGGGCGAGGGAGCGTTCCGCGGGGGCGCGGTCTCTGGTGGACGCGTCGGTCCAGCAGGGGCTGAGGCGGGGTGGGCTCCCGACAAGGGAGGACCACGAGGACCTGGTGTTCCGGGTGGAGCAGTTGGAGCACAGGGTGAGGATGCTCGAGGACAGGCCCGTGGTGGCGCCCGCGCCGCCGCCGGAGGCGGGGGAGCCCGACCTGGCGACGGACACGCCCCGCGACGCCCCAGAGACGCCCCCGGGGCTCTAGGCGGGCGCGGCGGCGCGGCCTCCGGCGGGCGGCGGGTTGCTCGCGCCGGGCACGCGGGGGGGGAGCCTCCGGCGGTTCACCCAGATCAGCCGCGTTTTGGTACGCCACGGCTTCGGCTTCGTGTTCGACGTCAGGCGGGACCGGCGGGAGAACAAGGGGTTGCAGGAGTTCCTCGCCCCGAACTTCGGCGTCAGGATGCGGCGGAGCCTCGATGACCTCGGGCCGACCTTCGTCAAGTTCGGGCAGGTGCTCTCGACGCGTTCGGACATCTTTCCCGAGGGCATCCTCTCCGAGCTGCAGAAGCTGCAGGACACCGCCAGGCCCATGCCCCCCGGGCTGGCGCAGGCGATAATAGAGCGGGAGCTCGGGGCATCCGTCGACGAGGTGTTCTCCGCCTTCGACCCCCTCCCGCTCGGCTCGGCGAGCATCGGGCAGGTCCACCGGGCCGTGTTGATGAGCGGGGAGATCGTCGCGGTAAAGGTGCAGCGGCCCGAGGCGCCGGGAAGGGTGGCCGCCGACCTCGAACTGATGCGGGAGTTCGCGGACTTCGTGGACCGGCGGTTCGCCCAGAGGGTGCTCGTGGAGGCCGGGGGGCTTGTGGCCGAGTTCGAGGTCGTCGTCCGGCGCGAGCTCGACTACACCGCCGAGGCCCAGAACGCCCGGCGCTTTGCCGCCAACTTCGCCGGTACCGGGGTAGTCATACCCGCCGTCTACCAGGAGTACTCGACCTCGAAGGTGCTGACGATGGAGTTCGTCGTCGGGACCAGGTTCAGGGACATCAGGCCGCTCCTGATGGCTCCTTCAGAGCGGCGGCGGGTCGCGTCGATGGGGGCTGATGCGATCTTCAAGATGGCCTTTGAGGATGGGTTCTTCCACGGCGACCCGCACCCGAGCAACCTGCTGCTCACGCCAGAGGGCGACCTCGCTCTTCTCGACTTCGGGATGGTCGGCTTCATGAGCCAGGGCGATATCGAGGCGCTCTCGCGGCTGTTCATAGCCGTCATACAGCGCGACGCCTCCGCGGCCCTGCGCGCGCTCGAAGGGCTAGGCGTCCGGTACGCGACGGAGGTGCGCGGCGAGCTTGTGCGGGAGCTCAGGGAGTTTTTGAACAAGTACGCGGGCCTCTCGGTTGGGGAGGTCACCCTGGGGCAGGCCCTCTCCGAGCTAATAGCGCTCGCCCGGCGCTACAGGGTGCGGATGCCGCCGGTCTTCCCGCTGCTGACGAAGGCGCTCGTCACCGCCGAGGGGCTCGCCCGGTCCATAGACCCGACCATAAACGTCTACGAGGTCGCGCGTCCATACGCAAGAAGGCTCCTCTCCCAGAGGTACAGGCCGCAGGCGCTCGCCGAGTCGGCGACGGAGCGGTCGCTGGAGTACGCCCGCTACTTAGAAGAGTACCCCGAGCAGATCCGGCAGCTCCTCAGCGAGGTCGCCGACGGGGAGCTAGAGGTCCAGCTCAAGCACGGCGGCCTCGACGAGCTCATCGGCAGCGTGGACGTGCTCGCCAATCGCCTCGTCTTCGCCCTCGTGACCGCAGCCCTCCTCGTCGGCTCCTCCATGCTCGGCTCCTTCGACGTCGGCGGCCCTAGCGTCCCCATCCTCGGCGTCCCCGTCGTCGCCTTTATAGGCTTCACGCTAGCCCTGCTGCTCGCCTCCCTGCTGCTCGCCATAATCTATAGATCGAAGAGGCTCTGAGCGGGGCGGTTCGCGGCCCGGCACCCTGAGGTCAGCCTGCCAGGCGCTGGGCCATCCGGATTCGCCTTCAGTCCGTCATCTACCTTGTCGCTCGGGACGCGGCTTTTCAGCCTGGCGTGTGGGCTCGTTCGGAGAAGCTCTCGTCGTGACCCGGCCTCGGGCGGGATCGAAACCCGCCCCTACGGACCCGCCCCTACGGACCCGCCCCTACGGACCCGCCCCTACGCAAACCGTCTGTGCCCGGGTTGGTGCTGGGGAAGGCGCTGCCCTGTGAATTTGCTGAAGGCGACGGGAGGGAGCGGGCCGAGGGGCGCCGGGCCGACAAGCGGAGGCGTAGCCGGAGCGCGCCGACGGGCTGCGTTGCGGCTTGTCGAAGCGATATAATCTCGTCATGGAACCAGTACGCACAGAGGAGCGAGCGCGGGCGATACCGGCGCCGCCGGTAACCATCTCCGCGCTGTTGGAGACGGTGGTCTCGTACGCGCCCGAGGGTGCGGAGGAGGTGATCGCGGGCGCATACAGCGTCGCGCACGCCGCGCACCGGGGGCAGGTGCGCAAGAGCGGGGAGCCGTTCGTCTACCATCCGCTGGCGACGGGGGCCATCCTCGCCGAGCTCAGGCTCGACGCGACGACCATCGCGGCGGCGCTCCTGCACGACGTGCTGGAGGATACCGGCGTGACGAAGGCCGAGCTCGCCGCGCAGTTCGGCGACGAGGTCGCGGAGATCGTGGACGGGGTTACGAAGCTTGGCAACCTGCCTTCGGGGAACTTGGAGGAGGCGCAGGCCGAGTCCTTGCGGAAGATGATCGTGGCGATGAGCCGCGACGTGCGGGTCATTATCATCAAGCTCGCCGACCGGCTGCACAACATGAGGACGCTCGCCTACCTCAAGCGCGAGACCCAGCTCAGGAAGGCGACCGAGACGCTTGAGATCTACGCCCCCCTGGCCCACAGGCTCGGTATCTACTCGCTCAAGTGGGAGCTCGAAGACCTCTCGTTCGCCACGCTGCATCCCCGGCGGTACGAGGAGATAAAGCGTCTCGTGGCGGCCCGCAGGGGCGATCGGGAGGCGTTCATCAACGGGACGGCGGCCGAGCTCGTGCGGCACCTGCGCGAGACGGGGGCCGACGCCGAGGTCCACGGCCGGGTCAAGCATTTCTACTCCATCTACAACAAGATGGTGCGGCGCAACAAGGAGTTCAACGAGATCTACGACCTCACGGGCCTCAGGGTCGTCGTGGACTCGGTGCGCGACTGCTACGGCGCTCTAGGGGTGATTCATTCGATCTGGAAGCCCATCCCGGGGCGGTTCAAGGATTACATCGCCATGCCCAAGTTCAACATGTACCAGTCGCTGCACACGACGGTCATGAGCAACGAGGGGAAGCTGCTCGAGATCCAGATCCGGACCCACGAGATGGACACGACCGCCGAGTACGGCATCGCTGCCCACTGGATGTACAAGCACGGCCTGACGGACAAACAGGTCGACCGCCTGACCTGGCTCAAGAGCATGATGGAGTGGCAGCAGGAGACTACCGACTCCTCGGAGTTTATGGAGTCCCTCAAGGGCGAGCTCGTCGCGGACGAGGTCTTCGTCTTCACGCCGAAGGGGGACGTCGTCAGCCTGCCTTCAGGGGCGACGCCCATAGACTTCGCCTACCACGTGCACACCGAGATCGGGCACAGGACCATCGGCGCGAAGGTGAACGATCGCATAGTCCCGCTTGACTCCGAGCTCGTTAGCGGTGATCGGGTGCAGGTCATCACGGGCAAGAACTCGGGGCCGAGCCGGGACTGGCTGGCGGTGGTCCAGAGCGGGCGGGCGAGGAACAAGATCCGGCAGTTCTTCAACAAGGCCGACCGCGAGGACAACCTTGGACTCGGGCGGGAGAAGCTCCTTGGCCTCTTGAAGAAGCGCCGCATCGGCAAGGTCCCCTCCGGCATCCTCGAAGGCGTGGCCCGCGCCACCAACCACCCATCCCCGGACGACATGATCGCCGCGGTCGGGGCCGGCACGATCTCCGCGGAGAACGTCGCGGGCCGCATCATCGACCTCATCCAGCCCAAGGAAGAGGCGGAGGAGAAGCCCAAGACCCAGACGCCGGCCCTCGCCCCGCTCCCGCTACCGGGTGATACCGGGCCCGCGGACGACACGGGCGTGCGCGTGGTCGGCTCCAGCGGGATACTCACGCGCCTGGCGCGCTGCTGCACCCCGATGCCCGGCGACGACATCGTCGGCTACGTCTCGCTGGGACGCGGCGTCGTCGTCCACTCTTCGGGGTGCGTGAACGCCCGCGCCCTGAGATCCAAGGACGCCGAAAGGTTCGTCGAGGTCGAGTGGGCCGGCGGCGAGGGCAAGCTGTTCACCGTGGAGCTCCTCGTCGAGGCGCTGGACCGGATGCATCTGTTGAAGGATATAACCTCCGGCATCTCGGATGCCGGGGTGAACATCGTCTCCGCGCGGGTGGACACCATCGAGGACCGGACGGCTTTGAGCCGGTTCGCCTTCAAGGCCGGCAGCGTCCAGCACGTCGAGGAGGTCATACGCAAGATCCGGGGCATCCCCGACGTCTACGACGTCTGCCGGGTCTCCCGCGACGGAACGCCCCTCGAACGCTAGCTTGCGCCTGCTCAGCGTCAACGTCGGTACCGAGACGCCCATCGACGGCGCCGGAAAGTCCGGAAGGACCGGCATCTTCAAGCGCCCGGTGGAGGGGACGGTGGAGATCACGCCGCTCGGCCTCGTAGACGACGCCATTAGCGACACGAAGAACCACGGAGGTCCCGACCAGGCCGTCTACGTCTTCGGCGCCCCGGACTACGAATGGTGGTCCGATGAGCTGGGACGCGACCTGCCGCCCGGCCTGTTCGGCGAGAACCTGACCGTCTCGGGTCTGGAGAGCGCGGCGATGTCGGTCGGCGACAGAATAAGCATCGGTGCGGTCGTCCTCGAGGTGACGGCGCCGCGCATACCTTGCCTGACCCTCGCCGTTCGGATGGGGGACCCGGCTTTCCTGAAGCGGTTCAGGCGGGCCGAGCGGCCCGGGGTGTACTGCCGTGTGGTCCAGTCCGGCGAGGTGCGGGCGGGCGATACGGTCACACACACGCCGTACGCCGGGGAGCGCGTGCCGGTGCTCGAGGTGTTCCGGGCGTTCTTCGATGGAGAGTCGGGAGAGGAAGTCCTGCGGCGCCAGCTCTCGGTTCCCATCGCGGTCCGGGCGCGGGAGGCGTACGAGGAGCAGTTGGCGGAGTTGTTGGCAGACCATACGAGGGTGGGGAGCGCAAGTTGACCGAGATCGAGCAGGTAACCGTGTCCATGGACGGCTTCGAGGTGAACTCCTACGTGGTCCACGCGCCTGAGGGCGACGTGATCGTGGACGCGGGGGCGGAGCCTGCGAAGATCCTTGGCGCCGTGAGGGCGCGGGTCGCCGCGATCCTCATCACCCACGCCCACG
>CADCUW010000613.1 GCA_902805985.1 uncultured Rubrobacteraceae bacterium | reverse complement strand
TCCTGGCCGCCTACCAGTCGGAGCCAAAGGAGACCCGCGGCCTGGGCGGGGCGCTCGAGACCCTCCAGCAACAGCCTCTGGGCTCCTACATGCTCGGCGCCATGGCCGCCGGCCTCGTGCTCTACGGAGCCTTCATGTTTCTCGTCGCCCGTTACCGCTACATAGATTCTTCTTAGAGGTTCCAGGCTCTAGGCTTGAGGCCCTCCCGGGAGAACGTGGCGGTTGCGCGGCAGGCAGCGCCCGGTGGGCAACACCCGGTGGGTCGGTTTTGGAGAGGGGATTGGGTGGCGCGGGGTGGGGCCAGGCGCGCCGGCCGCATCGGCCACGCCGCCAGGGGCGTCGTCTCTATCGTCATAAGCGTCTTTCTCGCCCAGGCCACGCTCCAGTCCGACCCGGACGAGGCCCGCGGCCTCGGCGGCGCCCTCTCGGCCCTAGCAGCCCAACCTCTCGGGCCGTACCTGTGCTCGGCCTCGTCGCCTCCGGCCTCGTCGCTTTCGGCCTCTTCATGTTCGTCGTCGCCCACTACCGGCGCATAGAGAAGGCCTAGAGGTTCCAGGCCTTGAGGTTCTAGGTATCAGGGGTACGGTGCGCGGCCTGGAGCCCTACCTCGCCGCCGCGGTTGGTCCGGGAGTACAGCGTCCTCGACCCGCAACCCCTCAAACCCTAGGACCTAAAACCCCAAAACCTTATATCGCCGTGCCGATCCGGCAGCTCGAGGGTCGCGGCCGCTGCCGGCCGTCGGCTTCGCCGCGCGGGGGCCGCGCTCCGGGATAGAATGTGGCGATGATCTCTGGACACATGGACGTCGCGTCCGCGGGCGTACGCGCGGCGGAGCTTCTCGTCGAGGCGTGCGGGGCTGGGGAAGGCCTCCATCCGGAGACCGTGCGGGGCCTGGCGGGAGACCTGGGACGCGGGCTGACGTCGTCCTCCGCCGTCGGGACGTCCGGTTCCCTGGTAGACGCGGCGCTCGCCTGCGCCGACCTCGCGACGCTCGCCGTCTGTAACATCGCGGCCCTTCCGGACCGGGGCAGGCCATCCGCCGCCGCGGCCACGCACCTCGCGGCGGGGGCCGCCCGCGCGCTCGCGGCGCTGGCGGAGGCCGGGATCGGCGAGCCGGGGGACGCATACTCGGAGAACGCGCTGAGAGACCTCCGTAGCGCGGGATGGAAGGCTGACCTCGCCGTCCGGCAGCTCGGGGAGTCGGACTAGAAGATCCTCTCCACTGGCCCGCCGTCGAGCGCGGCGCGCGCCGCCACCGCGACCCGGCGGAGGTAATCGTCCGTGTTCGGGACAAAGTCCGGGACGCTGACCCGGACCTCCGAGACCTCACCATCACGGTACTCCCGGGCCGGCGCGGAGCCCGCGGCCCCGAGCGCCCGCGCGTCGTCGAGCCCGATGTGGAGCACGGCCTCCACCTCCTCCCTCTGGAGCCGGAGGTTCCCCGGCGGGGTGTCGTCGCGGAGGAGGAAGACGTCGTGAAACTCGCGGTCGAGGCCGCCTGGTATCTCCTGCTCCACGCGGCGCGTCCCGAGCGGCACGAGCCTGCCGGGATCTACGCGCAGCCCCAACTCCTCCTCGACCTCCCGCAGGCCGTCAACAGGCTCCTCTCCCGCCGCCAGGTGCCCGGCAGCCGTGACGTCCAGGTAGCCGGGCCAGGTGTCCTTCGTCGCGGCGCGGCGCTGCACGATCAAGTACGGCTCCCCGGAGTCGGAGCCGAAGATCCAGCAGTGAAAACACCGGTGCCACAGACCGCGCCAGTGCGCCTCGCTCTTCCACACGACCTGGCCGGTCCGCCCCCCTGATTCGTCCCGCACGTCGATCAACTCGTCCATGGGGCCAGGTTAGCATCTCGTCCCGGCCGGGGAACGTCACCTACGCCTGGTCGGCGTCTCGCGCCCCCTCCGGCGCCCGAGGGCGAGGAGGACGGCGCCCAGGAGACCCGCGCCCGCCGCCAACCCAGCCTTCCTGGCGGCGCCGGAGTACATCTGGCGGAGTTGGGAGAGGGTATCGGACTGCTGGATGCGCTCGACGATCCTGCCGTCCTCGATCTTCGCGTAGTCGAACATGCTCGCCTCGTAGGAGCGGCCCGTCGGGGGCGCGCCGAAGAAGCGCCCCGAGTTCGTGCCCGTCACGGTTAGCCTCGCGTAGACCCTGTCGTCCTCGCTGACCATATCGTCTATGCGGGCGTTCAGGTCGGGGATGCCGACCACCACCTTCTCCAGCGAGGTGACGGCCTCGGGGAGATCGACCCATCCCGGGGTGAAACCGACGCAGATCTCCCGGTACCGTTCGGGGTCCACTACCTCGGGCAGGGCCGCGAAGTCCTGCGCGTTGAGCAACTCTATGTAGCGCGCGTACACCCGCTTGTTCTGCTCGCTCGTCACCCGCAACCCTTTCGTTGCTATCCGGACACGTATGTGAGTCTATCTTCCCAAAAGACCCGGCCCGCGTCGCCCGGCCGTTCGGCCGGGTTCTGGCCCGGCGGGAGGAGATCCCACGATCCGGGCGCGACACCGCGCCGCCTTAACGTCTAAGCTGGCGCAGTCAACGTACCGTCGAAAGAAGGGGGACAAGTGACCACCGTCGTCGTAGCCAGCTTTTTCGAGGAAGAGTTCGTCCGCCGCTTCCGGGAGGTGGACGACCGGCTGGAGGTCCTCTACCGGCCCGGCCTCGTCCCGCCGCCGCGGTGGGAGGGTGACCACAACGGCCCCGAGGTCTGGGAACGGACGCCGGAGGCGGAGAGAGAGTTCCTGGGCATGTTGGCGGAGGCGGAGGTGCTCTACGATTTCCCGCGCGGCCACGTCGGGGATCTTTTGGAGGTCGCGCCGAAGCTTCGGTGGGTGCAGGGGAGCATGGCCGGGGCCGGCGAGGTGGCGCGGACGGCGGGCCTCCTGGACCGGGACGAGGTCGTGGTGACGACGGCGAGCGGTATCTACTCCGGCCCGCTCGCTGAGTTCGTGCTCATGGGCATGCTCCAGCACGTTAAGGACCTCGACCTCCTGAGAAGGGACAAGGCCGCGAAGGCTTGGCGTCAGGGCACGACGGGAACGCTGGAGCGCAAGACGCTGTGCGTCGTGGGTACCGGGAGCATCGGGCGGGCCATAGCCGACAGGGCGCGCCCCTTCGGCATGCGCGTCGTGGGCGTGAAGCGTGAGGTTCGCGAGGACGACGCCGCCTGGGCCCCCTTCGACGAGCTCCACGAGACCGGAGACCTCGAGGAGGTCCTGGGACGGGCTGATTTCGTCGCCCTGACGCTCCCAGGCACCCCCCGTACGGAGGGCCTGTTCGATGCGGAGACCATAGCCGCCATCAAGCCCGGCGCCTACTTCGCCAACGTCGGCCGCGGCAAGGTGGTGGTGGAGGCGGCGCTCGTCGAGGCCCTGAGAGGCGGGCACCTCTCCGGGGCGGCGCTCGACGTCTTCGAGGTCGAGCCGTTGCCGGGGGACAGCCCCCTCTGGGAGATGGAGAACGTAGTCATAAGCGCCCACACCACCGACGTTGTGCCGGAGCTCATAAACGCCGCGCAGGCGGACCTCTTCTGCGAGAACCTCCGGCGCTACCTCGCCGGAGAGTCGCTCTTGAACGTCCTGGACAAACAGCTCCTGTACTGAGGCGCGGGTTTGGCGGTATGTCACGGATGGTATAGTCTGCGTTGTATCTGATGGACGTTGACGAAACACCGAGTATCAGCGCGCCCCCCTTCCGGGGGCGCCACCTATTCCCCAAGGAGTCATCCTGGACGTAGTAGCATCCGCGGGCCTGCCGGTCCTGAGAATCCTGGCCGCACTCTTGCTCGTGGCCCTCAACGGCCTGTTCGTGGCGGCGGAGTTCGCCTTCGTGCGCATACGGGCGACGCAGGTAGACCGGCTCGTCGATGAGGGCAAGCCCTCCGCCGGCCTGGTCAGAGTCGCCCAGCAGAGGCTCGACCAGTACCTCGCGGTCTGCCAGCTCGGCATCACCGTCTGCTCGCTCGGTATCGGCGCCCTGGCCGAACCGGCCATAGCGAACCTCATAGACCCGCTGCTCGCGGCCCTGGGCGTGCCCGCCTCGCTGCTGCATCCCATAGCCATAGGCATAGCCCTGTTCATCGCCTCGTTCCTGCACGTGGTCTTCGGGGAGCTGGCCCCCAAGACCCTGGCCATCCAGAAGGCCGAAGGCACGTCCCTCTTCGTGGCACCGTTCATGAGGTTCTTCTACTACCTGCTCTACCCCTTCACCAAAGTCTTCAACGGGACGGCCAACGCCATCACCGGCGCCCTTGGCGTGCCGCCGGCCTCCACGGGCGACGACACCCACTCGGAGCAAGAGATCAGGCAGCTCATAGCGCAGAGCACCGAGTACGGCGTTCTGGAGAAGGACGAGGAGAGCCGGCTCAGGGGCGTCTTCAACCTCGAAGGCACGCCGGCGCGCGAGATCATGGTCCCCCGCCCCGACGTCGTCTCGATATCCGAGCACCTGAAGCTCAGGGACTTGATCTCGGTAGTGGCCGCCGGTCACTACACGCGCTACCCGGTCCACGAGGAGCGCTCCGCGGACAGGATCGTCGGCGCCGTCCACGTCAAGGACGTCCTGCGCGCCGTCGGGCCCGAGGGCGACGTCGGGGCCGACGTCACGGCCAGGGACCTCGTGCGGGACATCATCATCGTCCCCGAGAGCCGCTCCATCGAGAACATCCTCGAAGACTTCCAACGGCAGGAGATCCAGATGGCCGTCGTCATCGACGAGTGGGGCTCCTTCGAGGGCCTGATCACGATAGAAGACATCCTCGAGGAGATCGTCGGGGAGATCCGGGACGAGTTCGACGACGAGGAGCCGGAAGTCGAAAAACTCCCCGACGGCTCCTACACCGTGGACGGCCGCGCCCCCATCCACGCCATAAACGACGCCCTCGGCTCCAGCTTCGAGAGCGCAGACTTCGAGACCGTCGGCGGCCTCGTCCTCGGGGCTTTAGGCCGCGCCCCTGAGATCGACGACGAGGTAAGCCTGGACGGCCACGTCCTGCGCGTGGACGAGATAGACGGCCCCAGGGTGGCCCGCGTCATCGTCACGGAGAGGGACGACGCGGCGACGGAAGGTTCTTAGGTTTCAGGTATGAGGTTTTAGGTCTCCCGAGGCCTAATGCTGTAACGTGTAGCCGGCCTCCTCTATGGCCTCCCGGAGCTTCTCGTGAGTGACCCTGGCCGCGTCGTAGGTGAGCTCGACCTCGCCCTTCGTGTGGTCGGCGTCTGCCCTCTCCACCCCGTCGAGCTCGTCGAGGGCCTCCTGCACGCTCAACTCGCAGTGCCCGCAGCTCATGTCCGGCACCCGCAATACTCTATTCTCCGTCATGCTCGATACCTCCACTCTTCCGATGAGACCTGAAACCTACCTGTCCAGCTTCGCGAACCGCTCCACGGCTTCTGCCAGCTCCGCTATCTTCTCGTCAGCCTTCGTGCCGTCGGTGATGGCCTCCCTGACGCAGTGGTCCATGTGGTCCCTGAGAACGAGGGATGCGACCTTCTCGGAGGCGGCGATGTAGGAGCTGATCTGGGTTAGGATGTCCACGCAGTAGGCCTCTTCCTCGACCATGCGCTGCACCCCGCGCACCTGACCCTCGATGCGCCTGAGCCGGTTCCTTAGCTTCTCCTTGTCCCCCTCCTTGATGTACCCGTGCGCCTGCCGTGTCTGTTCGCCCATCGCGTCGTCTCCTCTATCGGTGTCTGGCTCACCCGCCGCCGTGCCCGCCGGACCTCATCTCCCCGGCCGGGTCCATCCCGGCTGGCTGCTCCGGTGCCAGGAAGAGGGCCGCCGTGCCGATGCCTACCGCGACGACGGCGATGCCGCCGAGGTAGGCGACCTCGGCGAGGCGGGCCCGGAGCGGGGGGTGCAGGATCTCTTTGGCGCTCTTCGGCCTCTCGAAGGACCGGAGGCGCAGGGCGTTCGTCACCACGCTCACCGAGCTCATCGCCATCGCCGCCGCTGCTAGAACCGGGCTCAGCAGCACCCCGAACAAGGGGAAGAGCGCGCCGGCGGCCACCGGGATGAGGGCGACGTTGTACGCGAAGGCCCAGAAGAGGCCCTGCTTGATCTTACCGACCGTCCGGCGCGAGAGCGCGATGCCGGTGACGATGTTGCGGAGATCCCCCCCGACGAGCGTGATGTCCGAGGCCGCCATCGCCACGTCCGACCCTGTGCCTATGGCGATCCCGAGGTCCGCCCTGGCGAGCGCCGGCGCGTCGTTGATCCCATCCCCCACCATCGCCACGGTCTTCCCGCCAGCCTGCAACTCCTCGACCTTCGCCGCCTTCTCCTCCGGCAGCACCTCCGCGAGCACGCGCCCCGGCCCTATACCAACCTGCGAGGCTATGGCCCCCGCGGTGGCGCGGTTGTCGCCGGTCAGCATCCACACCTCGAGGCCCAGGGCCCCGAGCTGCTCCACGGCGTCCCGCGACTCCGGCTTCAGCACGTCCGCGACGGCGACGAGGCCGGCGGTCCTCCCCCCCACGGCCACGTACGTCGGCGTGGCGCCGCCGCGCGCCAGCTCCCCTGCCCGCTCCTCGAAATCTTCCACGCGCGCGCCGGCCTCCTCCACGAGCGCCCGGTTGCCGACGAGTACCTCGCGCCCCTCCACGACGGCCCGCACGCCCCTGCCCGTAACGGACCCGAACGTGACGGCCTTCGGCAGATCCAGCCCCCGCTCCCTCGCCAGCCTCACGATCGCCTCCGCGAGCGGGTGCTCGGAGCCGACCTCGGCGGCGGCGGCCAGGCGCAGCAACTCTCCTTCGGGGAAGCCGTCGGCCGCGACCAGTTCGGTGACGGCCGGTTTCCCTTGCGTCAGGGTGCCGGTCTTGTCGAGTACGACGGCGTCTACCCTGCGGGTCATCTCCAGGGCCTCGCCGCCCCTGACCAGGACACCGTTCTCGGCGGCCTTGCCGGTGCCCACCATGATGGCCGTCGGGGTCGCGAGGCCGAGGGCGCACGGGCAGGCGATGATGAGGACGGAGATCGCGGCGGTGAGGGCGAGGATCGGGGAAGGACCTGCGACGAGCCACACCCCGAACGTCAGGGCCGCGAGCCCGAGCACCGCCGGCACGAAGTATGAGGAGATGGTATCGACCATCCGCTGCATCGGGGCCTTCGAGCCCTGCGCCTCCTCCACCATGCGCACGATTTGGGCGAGCGCGGTGTCCCCGCCGACCTTCTCGGCCCGCATGACGAAGCCGCCGGTCCTGTTGAGGGTCGCCCCGATCACGCCGTCGCCGACCCCCTTCTCGACCGGCATGCTCTCGCCGGTCAGCATGCTCTCATCGAGCGCGGAGCCGCCCTCGACCACCACGCCGTCAACCGGCACCTTCTCCCCCGGCCGCACCCTGACGAGGTCCCCGACCCTGACGTCCTCCACGGGAACGTCGCGCTCCTCGCCGTTGCGGATCACACGCGCCGTCCTGGCCTGTAGCCCCATGAGCGCCTTGATCGCCGCACCCGTCTGCTTCTTCGCCCGCGCCTCCAGCCACCTTCCCAGCAAGACGAGCCCGACCACGATCGCCGACACCTCGAAGTACAGGTAGAACGGGAAGCCCCAAGCGGCGCTCAGATCCGGCCAGAGCGTCACGAACGCGCTGTAGCCGTAGGCGGCGCTCGTCCCGACCGCCACGAGCGTGCTCATGTTGGTGCCGCCGTGCCTCGCGGACGCCCACGCCGTCTTGTAGAAGGTCGCCCCGGCCCAGAACTGGACTACTGTCGCCTGGATCAGGAGCAAGGGAGCGAAGACCTCCATCCCCGGCCCGAACGGCAGATACATCTCCGCCATCATCAGCCCCCCGAGCAACAGGCTCACGACCCACCTGTTCCTGAGATCCGTGAGCTCCCGCCCCCGTTCGCGCTCCCTAAGCTCAGCCCCATCCGCCGCCGGTTCTGGGGTGGCAGCAGCGCTCCGGTCCTCGACCGCGCCGACGCCATACCCCGCCCCCTCGACGGCTGCCCGCAACCCCTCCACACCCGACCCTGCCGCCGGGTCGTAGACGACCTTCGCCTTCTCCGTCGCAAGGTTCACCGCCGCCGACTCCACCCCGGGCACCTTCGAGAGCGCGCGCTCGACCCGCCGCACGCAGGAGGCGCACGTCATCCCCTCGACCGCGAGCGAGACCTCGGCACCGGAGCCATCGTCCCTATCCGGCCTCGTGACGGGCGGGATCTCCCCCACCCCATAACCCGCCCCCTCGACCGCAGCCCGCAGCTTCTCGCCATCTGCGGCCAGAGGATCTACCGAAACCCGGACCTTCTCCGTCGCGAGGTTCACGCTCGCACCTTCGACGCCCTCCACCCTGCCCAACGCCTTCTCGACCCGCCGGACGCACGAGGCGCACGTCATCCTCGTCACCGGAAACTCGACCGTGCTCTTATCGCGGCCCGACATGCGCCTCCCATCCATCTATCTTCTTATACCCCCCTACCCTATATTCGAAAGGCCTTTTCGTCAAGTCTCGTCGCGCTAACGGGCCGGCGGGGTGATGCTGGACGCGACAAAGGCGTCGTACTCGCGGCCCTCGATGGTCCGGGGCGAGAGCTGCGGGCTGCGATCCCGACCTCGCGGAAGAGCCCTAGCCACGTCTCGCGCCCGAACAGGCCCTCGCGGTGGACGTCGTGGGCGGAGCGCACGGTCCCGTCCGGCTCGCGCAGGAGGAGCGCGTAGTGCGTCTCGAAGGAGGTCTCGCCGGGCTCGGGCGGCAACCTCCACTCCAGGTAGCGCGCCCGGCGCCCGTTCGCGTCCTCTCCGCCGCCGTGCTCGGTGGTTTCGGAGAACGTCTCGGTCGTCGCGTCCGGCGCGACGAGGGCCACGCCGCCGGGCGCCAGGTGGGCCGCCACGGTCGCCAAGGCGGCGCGCAGGTCCTCCTCGGCGGTCATGTACATCACCGCGTCGTGGACGAAGACCGCGTCGAAGAGGCGGCCGAGCCTGACGGTCCGCATGTCGCCGGGGAGGTGCTCGCATTCGGGGTTAAGAGCGCGGCTGAGCTCGCGCATCCCGTCCGCGGGCTCGACGAGCGTCATGGCGAAGGCGTGTTTCATGTGCGAGGCGTTGTTGCCGCCGCCGCTGCCGAGCTTGAGGACTCTGTGGACCGGGGCGGTTGCGGCGGACCGGATCGTCTCGACGTAGAGCGCCGCCTCTTCCGCGTACTCGGAGGGCGGCGAGATAGCCGGCCACCATCCAGCAAGGTCGCCGTAGAGTCGCCCCGTCACGAAAACTTCCTTGTCGTCATGCGTCCCGGGGGCGTGTTAGGCGAACGAGACGTAGATAAAGACCGCCACGGCGGTGAGGACGATGCTAATTATGAGCAGTTCCTTCAAAAGTTCCCTTCCCTAGGGTTGGACGGGGTCGCGTTCCTGGAGGGAGAGGAGCCTGGCGTAGAGGCCGCCAGAGTGGGCGAGTTCCTCGTGGGTGCCGGACTCGGCGACGCTGCCCTCTTCGAGGACCAGGATCTGGTCCACGTTCCGGACCAGCCTGAGCTCGTGGGCGATGACGAAGGTGGTCCTGCCCGCCGTGAGCGCCCGCCAGCTCTCCTCGACGGCGTTCGCAGCTTCGGCGTCCAGGCCAGCCTGGGGCTCGTCCAGGATCAGGATCGGGGTATCCCTGAGCATCGCCCTCGCTATGGAGATGCGCTGGCGCTGCCCCCCCGACAGGCTCTCGCCACGCTCGGAGAGCATCGTGTCGTAGCCGTCTGGCATCCCGCGGACGAAGTCGTCCGCGCCGGCCAACTCCGCCACCGCCTCTATCTCCTCCCGGCTCGCGGCCGGTTTGCCGTAGGAGATATTGTCGGCGACCGTCGCCCGGAAGAGCATCGGGTCCTGGGGGACGAAGGTGATCTGATCCCTCAAGGACTTCAACGTGAACTCCTTTATA
>CADCUW010000612.1 GCA_902805985.1 uncultured Rubrobacteraceae bacterium | reverse complement strand
GGGAGCTCGAGCTCTCCCGGGACGAGATCGGCGAGGTCATCAACGCGATGCTCGAAGCCGACTTTCTCGACAAGGTCCGCCGGAAGCCCTACGAGGCAGCCAAGGCGGACATGAACCTCTACGCCCTAAACGCCGAGAAACCGGAGGTCGCCTCGGCCCTGAACGCCGGTTAGGGCGATGGACCCGACCTCCGTCGCCCGGGAGGTGGCGGAGGGGCTGGCGGCAGAAGGGGCCGAAGCCGTAGTCCTCGTCGGCAGCCACGCCCGCGGGGACGCCGGGCCGGAGTCCGACGTGGATCTTCTCGCCGTCGGACCGGAGGAGTTCTCCTTTGAGCTCGAACGCCGCAGCGGTTCGCTCGTCTCCATGACCTCCCGGCCGTACGAAGCGTACCGCCGGGGGCTGGCGGACCCCGGTTCCGTCTGCGCCGCTGTCCCCGGCTGGCGGGAGGCCGTGATCCTGCAAGACCCGGAAGGTAAGGCCGCCTCGCTGATCGAAGAGGCCGGGGCCTGGACCTGGGAGCGTCTGGAGAGGCGTTGCGACGAATGGGTGGGGGAGGAGATCTGCTCCCTGGCAGAAGAGGTCCACAAGCTTGTCTCGGCGCTCCGCCAGGGAGACTGGCAGACCGCGGCCGTCCAGCGTTCGATCCTGGCCGCGCATCTCGCGCCCATCCTCGCCGTCCACCGGCGCATCCTCTACGACTCCGAGAACCGCCTCTGGGACCTCGTCGGGGACGCGATGGGGCAGGACGCAGTCCGCAGCCCTCGGCCTCGCCGGGGAGCCGTTCAGGGAGACGGTCGATGCCGCGCTAGGACTGTACGGGCTTGCGGCCGTCGAGGCGTACGGTCTCTTCGACGCGCGCCAGAGGGGCGTCGTGGATCACGCTCTCAAGCTCGCCTCTAGCCGCCGAGCGCAAGGCTAGTCCGCGAGCCTGTCGACCATCAGGCGCGCCAGGACGAGGGCTGCGGTGATCTGGACGATCGACAGCCCGAGCGTCGCGGCGACCTGTGGTGCGGTCGAGCTGGTAAAGACGATGTAGAGGAAGGTCAGGAGGCCGAACCCGACGGTGAACCAGAGGAAGGCCTGCACCCCGTAGCCGGCGTCCCGCTCCCGCCAGATGACGGTCCCGATCAGGGCCGGTACAAAGAAGGCCAGGATCATCGGCACCAGCCGCAACAGGACCACCACGATGTCCAGAAAGCCTTCCACGGCGCAAGTCTACACCAAAGGTGGTGCAATACTGGAAAAAATGCGCCGGAGTATGTAGGCTGATAGACCGAACGGTTAAACAGAAGGCGGTGGGTCATGGGGATAAACCAGCGGATCTCGCTCAGAAAGTTCGTTGACGACATCCGGCGCTGGGTCGACGAGGGGAGGAGCGACGATTGGATCGCGAGCGCCCTCGGCACGAGCCCGTCCTCCGTCCAGTCCTTCCGCTCCCGCAACGCGATCTACCGCCGCGGGAACGTCTCCACTTTGAGCGACCCCGAAGACTACGCAGCCTACGAGGGCGTACTCGAGACGGATGGCCCCGGCGTGTGGTTCGACCCCGGCATCGAGGATGACCCGCGCTGGCAGAAGCGCTGGGACGGCGCCCAGAGGGTTGAGCTTCGCCTCACCCCGACGAGAATAGTCCTCGTCCGCCGCAACGGGGAGGCCAGGTTCCGCACCAGACCGGGCGTCTAGCGCCTGGGGTATAATCCCTCGGGGTTCGGGCCGTCCGACCCGTCGCTGCGAGCAGGGTACACCCTGTTCGTAGAGCAAAGTCCGGACTCGCAGCAGAGGCCGCTCGGGCCAATAACCCGAGGGGCGGGGGTCGCAAGCCCCCCGTCACGTCAAGTGCAACAGAGAGTAGACCAGCCGATGGCTCGTAGCTTCGCTGCGGGCACAGGTGATGGGTGAAAGGGTGGGGTAAGAGCCCACCGGCGGTCTCCCGAGAGGGGCCGGCCAGGTAAACCACCGGTGCGAGCAAGCCAAAAACGTCTGGTCTTCAGACAGGTAGGCGCAGCTCCGTAAGGAGCCCGGGACGAAAGCCCCGGAGATGGATGGCGGGATAGAGCAGAATCCGGCTTACGGGACGGCCCGGCCTTTTATCCGAGCGGAATGTGTGTCTCACGAAGGCTTCTACACCGCAACCTACTCTAAAATAGACGCTACTGAAGGCAGACCAAGAGGTCAGTAAGGCCCAGGCTCGTACATTACAAGTGCCTTATGTAAAGATGAGAAGTCTTGGTAGGCCACTATACATAAGAAACAGACTGACTAGCCCGGCCTCCTTCCGTCCTCGGAAATGCCGAACTCTGTGGCTAGATCCTCTGGCAACGTCTTGCCCACGTACTTGCTCGTACGGCCGTTACCGTTCGCTTTCGGTCGGTACAGGTACCAGTAGGGGCCGTGCAGCTCAGGGTGCTCGCCGGCGCATTTCTTGCAGCTCTTCTTGCCGCACCTGACGCGCTCCAGACGCAGGTAGCGTCCGCTACCGGGCTTCTTGCGGGCTCCGGACCTCCTCGCTTCAAGCTTGCGGCGCCGGGCTTCCTGGCGATCCCGCTGGATGTCCGAGATCGTGCTGGC
>CADCUW010000611.1 GCA_902805985.1 uncultured Rubrobacteraceae bacterium | reverse complement strand
ACGCCCATCACGAGCAGGACCGAGATGCTCTCCCAGAGCTTCGCCATGCCGGCGCCGTGTAGCAGGGCGGCGCGGGAGCCGTTGAGGGCGTAGGTAACCGGCGAGACGGTGGCGACGGCCTGCATCCACTCGGGGAGCACGCTCACCTTGTAGTAGACGCCGGAGACGAGCAGCAGGACCGAGGAGACGATGTAGCTGACCTGCTGGCCCTTCTCCGGGGAGAGGAGCGGCAGCACGGCGGCGACGACGCCGAAGCCGACGAGCGAGATGCTGGCGACGGCGAGGACGAGCAGGGCGCCCCAGTAGTTCGCGTTCGAGAGGTCCAGGTCGAAGAACGCCATGCACACCCCCAGGGTGAGGACCGTCTGGAAGATACCGTAGACCACCGCGTAGAAGCCCATGCCGAGCAGATGCGTGATCCGGCTAGAAGGACTCATGAACGTGTACTCGATGGTCCCCTCCCATCGCTCCCAGCTGACGGTTTCGGAGAGCACGTCGAAGAGCATCGAGAGGTAGTTCCACAGCAGGGCGCCCACGAGCAGGTACGTCATCAGAAACTCGGCGCGCGCGAGGCCGGCGCCAATGTAGGTGATGGCCATGGCGTTGATCGTCACGTAGACGAGCCAGACGACCTCCCACATGAAGTAGCGCTTGGTCAGAAAGTAGTTGCGCTGCACGTACCCCCAGACGGCCACCATCTCGGTCAGCCAGAGGGGCTTCACGGTGCCTCTCATCCCTTTACTCCTTCTCCGCGCTGGCCTCTTCGACCGAGTACCCGGTCGCGGCCATGAAAGTCTCCTCGAGGCTCGGCACGCGGCCATTGGTCGCGTAGCGGCGCTTAAGTTCTTCGGGCCTCTCCAGCGCCAGGATCTTGCCGTCCATCATGATGCCGACCCGGTCGCACAGCTCCTCGGCCTCGCCCATGTCGTGCGTGCAGAGAAGGATCGAGGAGTCGTGGGTTTCTCGAATCCTCTGGATAAACGCCTGCACGTCCTTCTTGCTTCTCGGGTCGAGGCCCGTCGTCGGCTCGTCGAGGAGCATCAGGACCGGGCTCGTGAGGAGGGCGCGTGCGAGCGCTATCTTCTGCTGCATCCCGCGGCTGAGGTGTTCCATCGGCTCGGTGGCCCGCTTCTGGGCGAAGCCTATGTTCTCGAGGATGTCCTTGATCCTGGGCCGCGCCTCCCGGCTCGTCACGCCGTAGAGCTTGGCCCCGTAGAGCAAGTTCTCCATCGCGGAGAGCTTCTTGAAGAAGCTGGCCTCGACGCTTACCCGGTTCATGCTCCGCTGCACCTGCTTGGGGTGCCTGACGGCGTCCGTGCCGAAGACCTCGACCGACCCTGTGTCGGGCAGGACGAGCGTCGAGATCACACGCACCAGCGTGCTCTTGCCGCTGCCGTTCGGGCCGAGGATCCCAACGACCTCCCCCTTGCCCACCTCCAAAAAGACCCCGTCTAGCGCGCGCACCACCTCCCCCCGCCGCTTCTTGAAGCTCTTGTCCACCCCGACCAAACTGAGCGCCTTCACCCCTGAAATACCTCCTCGTAAAGCCTTTAGGTGCCAGCGGCCAGCCTTCAGCAGAGAGCTGAAAGGCTGGCCGCTGTCGGCTCTGGCGGGCCCGAAGCCAATCGGCAATTAGGGCCGACGGGCTTCGAGCCGCTCCCAGACCACGCGCCACGTCTCCTCCCTTTCGGCGACCACCGCCAGGGTGAAGAGTTGTCGGGCGAGCCTGGCGCGCAGCGAGGGTTTATCCCCGCTGCGGGCGTACCGCTGACGCTCGGCGACCTTATCGTTGAACTCCTGCTGCCTGAGCGTGCGGTCCTGCGCTGCGTAGAAATCCTGGTGCATCTCTTGCTCCTTCTCTCTCGTCTCTTTTTCCGTCGCGTCCGTACCTCGGGTGGTTCCCATCTGGGGATCGGAGCGGAGACTCGTCGCCCTGGCCTGTCGGCGCAAAGCTTGAGGCCCCCGGTCCGTCTGGTCCGGGGGCCTCGTGAGAAGTGTGGTTGAGCTAAAGGCTCATGTTCTCATCGCGACCGCGCGGACCTTGGGACGCACCTCTCCCCCGAATGCCCCGATAACGGAGTTCGTGAGGCCGAGGAGCCTGGGCTCGGGACGCACATCTCCCCCGAACACCGGAAGTCCTATGTTCGTGTGGTGGACGTGCATCAAAGCCTCGGTCCTTTCGCGACGACAACAACAGCAAGGGCACTCTAGCGACGCCCGTAGAGCTTGTCAACAGTGTTGCGCGTTCTTTAAGAAAAATTACGACAATTTACGTAGAGACGAAGTCGACCTCGCTCGAGATCTCGATGCTCCCCTTCACCGAACGCGCCACCGGGCACGAGTCGGCGTAGACCGAGAGCACCCGCTCGACGGTCTCGCGTTCTTCTTCGGGGACGGCGAGGTGGAAGGTCTGCTTGATGCGTCGGATCACCAACACCTTCCCGTCTGCCTCCACCTCCCCCACCGTATCGGCGCGGAGGTTCTGGAAAGTGACTTGACGCGCTCCCAGCGCGCCGGCAAAGGTGCCGAGCAGTCACCCGCCCGCAGCCGCGACCACGTAGTCCAGCGTGCTCGC
>CADCUW010000610.1 GCA_902805985.1 uncultured Rubrobacteraceae bacterium | reverse complement strand
ACGAGCACGGCCTCGTCGCGCACCCAGACGGCGCGGCCATCCTTGGCATGCTGCCGGTACTCGGCGACGAAGCGCTCGTCGGTCCTGTTGGTCCGCTCGTCTTCGGCGAGCACCCACTCGCGGTCCTCCGGGTGAAGCGTCTTTGTCCAGTGCTCGGGGTCGGCGAGCGTCTCCTCGGGGGTGTAGCCCTGCATTGTCTCTATCTGTGGGCTCACGTACGTGGTGACGCTTGGCTCCCCGGGCTGCTGGGTGTAGATGACCGCCGGTATGTTCTCGACCAGCGAGCGGTAGCGGACCTCGGCCTCACGCAGTCTCTCGTCGGCCTGCTCACGCTCCGTCACGTCGGCGACGAGGCCCTCTATGGCCAGCACCTCCTCCCCCTCACCGAAGATGCCCTGACCGTACTCCTCCACCCGCCTGACGGCGCCGTCCTTGCGGCGGACAGAGTAGGAGATCCTGAAACGCTCCCCGGCGGCTAGGAAGCCCTGGACCTCGTCCCACACCCTCTGGCGGTCTTCCTCAACGATCAGGCTCTCGTACCGCAGGCCGTCCTCCAGAAAGTCCGCCGGGGGGTGCCCGGTGAGCTCGAAGACGTAGTCGCTGACGAACTCGAAGGGCCAGCCGGGCTCGTTGGCGCATCGATAGACCATAGTGGGGGCGTTGGCGAGCAGGGTCGCGAAGCGCCGCTCGCTTTCCTGGAGGGCCCTCTCGGCTTCCTGGCGCCGGTCTAGCATCCCGTTAAAGGCCGCGGCCAAGGCTCCGAGCTCGTCCCCCGAACGGAGGTTTATCCTGTGAGCCAGGTCCCCCTCGCCGACCCTCGTGGCCCCCTCCCTGAGCCGCTGGAGCGGGGAGACGACGCCGCGACGCACGTACAGCACGGAGCCGAGCACCGTCAATGCGGCCAGGGCGCCGAGCAAGATCGCCAGGACCGTCTCTCTGCTGACGGCGGCCCGCGTGCCCTCACGGGCCTCCCGCTGGCTCTCAGTCGCCTGGTTCTGCAAGCGGGCCATGATCTGTCTGGCCCCGTCCATCTCGGCCTTGCCCCTGCCGAGCTGGAGCGCCTGGGGGCTCGTCTCGCCCGCGCGGCGGGCCGATATTTGATTCTCGAAGAGGACCACCATGCTCCGGTACTGCGCCTCGAGCCCGTCGAGGGTGCGCGGGTCGAGCACCTCCCTGCCCGCCGCGTTGATCCGTCGGGCCTCCCCGAGCTCCGCCTCGAAGTCCCGGCGACCCTGCTCGTAGGGCTCCAGAAAGCTCTCCTCGCCATTGAGCAGGTAGCCACGCTTGCCGGTCTCCATGTTGAGGAGCGCTATCTCGAAGTCGTCCACGCGTTGGTGTAGGTCGACCGCCCGCTCCTGGTACTCGAGGTTGACCTCGGAGATCCTGTAGGACTCGAGGGCGACCACGCCGGCCAGCAGCAGGATCATCGCGAGCAGCAGCGCGAACCCCAGGTACAGGCGGCCCCGGATCGTGCTCAAGACGCCCCTAAATCCCATGATGGCACCGCGCCGCGAGATACGCCTGTATGCCCAGCTCACCGAAGCGGCGAGACGGACCGGGAGCCGCCCGGCTCCCGGCCGAGATTTTGCACGCCATCGTCATGTTCTACCTCTTGCTTGCGCCGGTCTGCGCCGTCTGGGCATCACACCAAGCATGATAGCCCACCCTCTAGCACGCACTCTGCGACGTATTTTACGACGAAGCGTTCGCCGAAACCACGTCGCGAGCGCCGGGTCAGGCGCGGGGCAGGCGGACGGTGAAGGTGGTGCCCTCGCCGGGGACGCTCTCGACGGTCACCCGGCCCCCATGGTTCTCCGCTATGTGTTTTACGATGGAGAGGCCGAGGCCCGTCCCGCCGGTCGCCTTGGAGCGCGCCTTGTCCACCCTGTAGAAGCGCTCGAAGATGCGCGAGCGCTTCCCCTCGGGGATGCCGATGCCCGTGTCGGCGATGCTGATGATGATCTCATCCCCCTCCGTCCCCCCCGTGACCTCCACCCGCCCACCGGACGGCGTGTACTTCACGGCGTTATCCACAAGGTTGGTGAACATGGAGGTGAGTTGCGTCTCGTCGCCGCGGACGGTGTAGCGGGCGGCCTTGCCGAAGCGCTTCCACTGGAGGGTGATCTCCTTCCTGCGGGCGACCCGGCGCATGCCCGAGAGGACGGTCATGAGGACGCCGCGCACGTCCACGATGGTAGGGTAGTCCGTCCTCTCCTGGCTCTCCAGGCGGGCCAGGTCGAGTAGGTCGGTAATGAGGTTGGCGAGCCGCTCGGTCTCTTTTTTGAGTTGGGCGGCGAAGAGCCGCGCCTGGACGGGGTCTTCTTGCAGGCTCTCCTCGAGGCTTTCGGCGAGGAGCTTCAGGCTGGTCGCCGGGGTCTTGAGCTCGTGGGAGACGTTGGCGACGAAGTCGCGCCGGATCTTGTTGACCCTCTGCAGCTCGTCCGGGCTGACAGGCCCGGGCCTCGTCCCTTCTTTATCCCTGTTCTCGCGCCTCTCCAGCGCCAAGCGTTAACCCGGTTGCCCGGCGCCGGCCCTGAGCCTGGCCTCGAACCGGTAGCCCAGGCCCCGCGCCGTG
>CADCUW010000609.1 GCA_902805985.1 uncultured Rubrobacteraceae bacterium | reverse complement strand
CTGGGCATCGGTGTCACCGAGGGGGTGGGCGGTAACGGGGTGGTTGGGCGGATAAAAGGGGCCCATCCCGGAGCTACGGTCGCATTCCGCGCCGATATGGACGCTCTACCGATCCAGGACGAAAAGGAGGTTCCATACAGATCCGGGGTCCCCAATGTCATGCACGCGTGCGGTCATGACGGGCATACCACGATGCTGCTCGGGTTGGCCGAGATCCTGCAGGGCAACCTCGATGAGGTGAGAGGAGAGGTCGTTCTCCTTTTCCAGCATGCCGAAGAGCAGACCCCGGGCGGCGCCATATCAATGATCGAGGATGGTTGTCTCGACGGGGTCGAGGTGATCTTCGGCGTCCATCTATGGACCCCTCTTCCCACCGGCCGGGTGGGCGTGTGTAGTGGTCCGGCCATGGCGGCTACCGACCGCTTCGAAGTAGAGATCGTGGGAGAAGGGGGCCACGGCGGATTTCCTCACCAGACCATTGATGCGCTCGTGGTCGCTGCGAAAGCCATTCTGGACCTCCAGCTACTGGTTAGCCGGTACGTCGATCCGCTGGAGCCGGCGGTGGTGAGCGTCGGACAGCTAAAGGCCGGCAGCGCGTTCAACATCATCGCCGAGAGGGCCACCTTCGAAGGGACGGTACGCACCCTCAGCGAGGAGGTCCGGTCGCTGATAGAGGAGAAAATGGAGCGAATCGTCAAGGGGGTGTGTGAGGGAACTGGAGCGAGTTACGACCTGGAGTACCAGAGGGGGTATCCGCCCCTGGTCAACGATCCCGCGCAGACGGACGTGGCCCGCCGGGCGATAGAGGGGTCGGACAGGTGCACCCTGGTAGAGATGAAGCCAATCATGGGCGGAGAAGATTTCGCCTACTACTTGCAAGAAGTGCCAGGCTGCTTCTTCTTCGTGGGGGCAGGTAATGAGGGTAAGGACGCCGTCTATCCCCATCACCATCCCAAGTTCGATTTTGACGAGGACGCTCTGAGCGTCGGGGTGGAAGCTCTTCTCGCTACCTATCTGCAGTACACAGCAGCGGATTAGGAGGAATCTTGAGTCGCGAAAGGAAAATCACCCTCGTCATGGGTGCGTACTTCCTCATCTGCACGCTCGCCATGATATGGCCCGGCGCCGTGATCGCCAACCGCGTGGAACCCATGGTCTTCGGCCTGCCGTTCCTCTTCTTCTGGTACGTGCTGTGGGTCTTCATAGTCTTCATAGGCACAATAATCTTGTACCGCTGGGAGTACGCGGGTAGGTCGTAATGCAGGACTGGTGGATCGTAACGGGCATCACGGTCGTGTACCTGATCGTCGTCCTGATCGTCGGGCTGCAGGCCCGCAGCGATCAGTCTTCGACGCTGGTGGGCTACGTAGCCGGTGGAAGGGAGCTCGGCCTAGTCATCCTGTTCTTCATCATGGGGGCGGAGATCTTCAGCGCGTTCGCCTTCCTCGGTGGTCCCGGATGGGCCTACGGTATGGGCGCCCCTGGCTTCTACATCATGGCCTACCTGGGGCTCGGGCTCTTGCCCTGGTGGATCTTAGGACCCAGAGCGGCCCGCCTCGGACGAAAATACGGATATCTTACCCAGGCCGATCTCATGTCGGACCGCTTTTCGAGCAAGGGACTCTCAGCCATCATCGCGCTGGTAAGCGTGGCAGCTTTCCTCCCGTACCTCACGCTCCAGATCACGGGTGCCGGCTACCTTTTCCAGGCCGCGACGGACGGCAACGTTCCGTTCTGGCTCGGGGCTCTCGGTGCGTTCGTCATAGTCGCCCTCTACGTGTACACCAGCGGCTTGAGGGGCATCGGCTGGACCAACGTGCTCCAGGGCATCATCATGGTCGTGGTCGCGTGGACGATCGGGCTGGCCGTCGCCTACCGCTTCTACGGCGGTGTGGGCTCCATGTTCAGAGAGATACAGGCCAAGGCCCCAGAGTACCTTACGCTGCCGGGCGGAGGGGACGGCATGAGCTGGGCCGCCTTCTCGACGGCCATCCTCGTCAGCGCGATCGGGTTCACCATGTGGCCGCATCTGTTCATGAAGTCTTACGGCGCGGACAGCGAGAAAACCATCAAGAAGACCATTATCATCTACCCGCTCTATGGGTACCTCCTCATCCCTATCCTCATCATAGGCTTCGCGGGCATCTTGGTCTTCCAGGACAACCCGCTGGATAACCAGGACAACGTCCTTCCCCAGCTTGTGGTCAACGTGGCGGACTTCTCGCCGTGGCTCATAGGTATCATGCTCTCCGGAGCCTTGGCCGCAGCTATGTCCACGGGAGCCAACCTGGTGCATACCGCCTCGACCGTTCTGGTAAGGGACCTCTTCGTCGCGGTGTTCAAGCAGGACATGCCCGATAGCAGGGTAGTCTCGCTCACCAAGATCTTCGTCCTCGTCCTGGCCGTGGTCGCCTATTTGCTGGCGTTGGTCAACCCGGCCTCGCTCGTCGATCTGCTGCTCGGCGCGTATGGCGGTGTGGTGCAGTTCTTCCCGCTGATAGTGGCCGTGTTCTTCTGGAAGCGGGCCACCACCGCCGGGGCCTGGGCCGGTCTGATCGCCGGCAGCCTGGTCACC
>CADCUW010000608.1 GCA_902805985.1 uncultured Rubrobacteraceae bacterium | reverse complement strand
TCCGCCCGCCCCAGACGGGGGTTATCGCGCACCCAGTCGGGCTTGTCCGAGACGTCCCCCTCGTCGAAGCCCGGTGGGCGCGGCAGCCGGGCCCCGGGGAAGGCATCCTCGTGGCGGGGCGCGGGGTCCGCCGGGGCGTGCGGCGCCTGGGTGCCTACCCACGTGAAGAAGGAGGTCCCGTCCTCCGGTATGCGGAGGGTGTCGGCGGCCTTTCCGGCGAGCACGTCGTCGAGGTGGTAGCGCGCGGGGTCGTAGTGGCGGATAGAGCCGTTCTCGTTCAGGTCGTGGTCCAGGTGGCCGCCGGCTATGCCGTACCAGTCGTCCCAACCGGTTGGCACGTGGTCCCCGTGGTAGTCGTTCATGTACTTGCCGACGAGCGTCGTGCGGTAGCTTGCCCCCTGCAGCCAGGTGGCGACGGTTGAGTCCTCGCGCCCGAGGTCCCGGAACTTCTTCGCTCCGCCGAGCGGCCGCCAGTTTCCGACTATGCCGTGGTTGTGGGGGTACTGGCCGCGCAGCGCGGTCGCCCTGGAGGGGCAGCACAGGGGATCCGTTACGAAGGCGTTCTCGAAGGTCGTGCCCCCGGCCGCCAGCTTCCCGATGTTCGGGTAGCGCTCCCCGTACCTCTGCAAGAGGCCGGCGTCCAGGTCGTCAGTGAGGATCAGGACGACGTTCGGGCGATCAGGGTTCTGGACGGGCCTCGTCGTCAGGCTGCGCCCGCCCGCGAGGAGGACCGCGACCAACACGAGTGCCGCCAAGCCGACGGCCAGGACCGTCCGCCGGGTCTCCGAACGGGTCGGGGTCGCACGCGCCATGGGAAGGATTGTACCCGCCGGTCCCCGGGCTCCTGATCCTTCCGGGAGAAGGCGCCCCGTAACCTAGAGGCTCCGGATGCGACCCCGCCAGTCCCCGAACACGTCCCGCCCGGGCTTCCGTTCGCCCCGCTCCATCTCGTGCATCAGCTCCACGACGCGGGCGTTGACCGGGGTTGTGATGCCGTGCTCGCGCCCCACGGCCACGACCGCGCCGTTGATGACGTCCACCTCGGTCTTGAGTCCCCGCTCGAGGTCCTGGAGCATGGAGGCCTTGGTGGCGCCGGCGTAGCCCATCGCGACCTCGATAGCCTCCTCCACGCGCCCGCGGTCTTCGGGTCCGCGCAGGACGAGCGATCCCGCCTCGACGCCGAGGACCTTCTCCAGCGTCAGATCCTGGGCCATGCCGACCTCGAAGCCCTCCCGCCAGAGGGCGAGGGCGACCTCGCGCCCGGCGGGGTCTTCCATCACCTCGCGGTACAGCAGGCCGGAGACGGCGCCGAGCCCGGAGAAGGAGCTGTTGACGAGCAGCTTGGACCAGACCTGGCCCCGGATGTTCTCCGTCAGGCGCACGTCTTCCACGACGCCCAGCAGTTCCGCCAGCAGGCGGGTTCGGTCCCGGGCCTCGCCGTCCGGTTCGCCCAGCACGAACGGCGCGCTGGTGGTCTGGGCCAGCCGGCCGGGCCCGAGGTTCGTCGAGCCCCACTCGACGGTGCCCCAGATCAAGTTCCCGCTCCCGACGATGCGGGCGATGTCCTCCTGCACGAGGCCGTTGCAGAGGGAGACGTAGGTCCGGACGAGCCCGCGCTCCACCAGGGGGCGCAGCGCCTCCTCAAGGTGCGGCGCCTTGAGCGTCACGAGGGCGAAGTCGAAGGGGCCGTCGAGCCCGGCGGGGTCGGCGTGGGCCTCCAGCTCTTCCCGGCGCTCCTCGCCGAGCACTTCGACGACGAGGCCCGGGTCCCGCATCCTCGCGACGTGCTCCGCGTTGGCGTCGAGCACCGCGACCCGTCGCACCTCCCCGGCCATCTTCGCCGCCGTCACGCCGCCGATGGCGCCCGCGCCGACCACCAGGACATCCGCGTCGATCATCCCTCCTCCCTCCCCGCCCCCACGGGCGGCAACCGGTCGAGCAGCTCCAGCAGTGCCGCGTACCGGCGGTCCCGCTCGAGTAGCAGCCGCTCCCGCTCCTCGTCGGTGTAATTCAGGAAACCCGCGCCGGCCTTGGTGCCGGTGCGTCCCTCTTCGACGAGGTCGAGCAGCATCCGCGGCGGCCGGAACCTCTCGCCGAGGCCGTCCTCCAGCACCCCGAGCACGCTCGCGTACACGTCGAGGCCCGCCATGTCCGCGATCGCGAACGGCCCGAAGAACGGCAGTCGAAACCCGAAGCAACTCCGCACGACCTCGTCCACCTCCTCCGGCGAGGCTAGCCCGTCCTCCACGCACCGCACGGCCTCCAGAAACAGGGCGTTCTGGATGCGGTTGGCGACGAACCCGGGCCCGCTGCCGACGACCGCGGGACGCTTGCCGATAGACCGGAGAAAGCCAACGAGGCGCTCGACGGTGCGCGTATCCGTAGCCCCGGCCGGTATGACCTCCACCCCAGGCGTCCACTCCGGCGGGTTGAACCAGTGCATCCCGCAGAAACGCCCCGGTCCCTCCACGAACCGCGCCAGGTCGTCCATCGGCAGCGAAGAGGTGTTCGAGACGATCACGGCCCCGGGCGAAGCGCCGGCCGAGCAGACGCCCAGCACCTCCTCCTTGAGCCCGATACTCTCGGGTACGGCCTCGAAGACGAGGTCCACGCCGGCCACGGCCTCGACCACTCCCTCCGCCACCTCGACACCCTCCGCCCGCCCGACCGCCTCCTCAGGCAGTAGCCCGGCCTCCGCGTGGCCCCGAGCCCGGGCGACCAGCTTCTCCCTGGCCTCGCGGGCGAGCTCCGGCGTCGCGTCCGTGAGGCGCACCGCCATGCCGGCCGCGGCGAAGCACTCGGCGACGCCGAGGCCCATCGTGCCGGCGCCGAGGATCGCGGCGGTCCCGGGCCACTCCCCGCGCCTGGCTTCGGTGCGCATCAGGCGTAGAAGTCCGGGGCCTTCTTGAACTTCGGCCACTCCTCCGGGTCGTGGCCCGTGACGAGGGTGGCCCCGTGCCCCTCGACGATGCGCCGGACCTTTCGGGTGGAGTTGGCGACGTCCGCGGCGGAGTGGATCAGACCGGGTAGGGCCGCCTCGTTGTAGTGGTCCATCGTGTAACACGCGTCCGCCGTGAGCATCATCGGCCCCTCGCCAGGCAAGTCCACCAAAACGGACTGGTGTCCGGGCGCGTGACCCGGTGTGAAGAGCGTCTTGATCGTGCCGTCCCCGTAGAGGTCGTACCCGTCGTCATGCTCCCCATCCAGGTACAACCACCTCACGTCCCGGTCGAAGTCCTTGCGGATGTAGGCCGGCTTCTGGAACCAGTCCGGGGTGTACGCGTACTCCAGCTCCCGCCGCTGCACGACGTAGTCCGCGTTCGGGAAGTGGCCTATGGCGCCCGAGTGGTCGAGGTGCAGATGCGATTGGATCACGTAGCGGATCGAAGCCGGGTCCACTTCCATCCGCTGCAACTGGTTGACGACGAAATCTTCCTCGGTCATCACCGGGTCGTAGGCGTCGACCACCGCGTCCCAGTGCCCGCGGGCGTCCTGCGCGACCTCCAGCGCGTTTCCGCCGTCGTAGAGCACGTTGCCGCGCGGGTGTGTGATCAGGAAGAAGGGAACCGGGATCTCGTACGGGTCCCCGAGCCCCTGGTTCATCTTGATGAACTGGACCTGGGTCTTGAGGCTGCCGCACTCGAGAAAGTAGAGCCGTAGATCGTCAGACATCGTGTCTCCTTTCGTGGAGGCTTTGGGGCATCGGGTTTTGAGGGGTGCGTGGCCCCGGTCCGGCGTCGCGACCCGGGTCGGTCGTAGGGTGGCGTGTTCGCGGAGACCTCACTCCACAAGACCTCAGAACCTTAAAACCTCCTCACCAATTCTCCATCGACTCGCGCAGGATGGCCGCGAGGTCTTCCTCCTTCACTTCTTTTGGCGAGCCTACGAGCAGGCGCTGCTGCTTCATGGCGCCTTCCACGAGGGCGTCTATGTCGTCCTCGGTGTAGCCGAGCTCGCGGACGCCGCTCGGGGCGCCGACATCCTTCATGAGGTTTATGAGGATTGCGGGCAACGTGTTCTCGTCGGGCTTCTCGATCTTCTCCCCGGTGAGCAGCTCCGCCACTTCCTTGTGACGCTCTGGCATGGCGTCGTAGGTGAAGCGGAAGGCGGCGGGCGCGGTGACTATGACGGACCAGCCGTGCGGGACGAAGGGGTGGTCGCTCGGGTAGCCGGGCGGCTGCCACTCGTGCTTGAGGCCGGCTATGGGATATGCGCAGGCGTGCGGGATGTGGACGCCCGCCGAGCCGAAACCGACGCCCGCGAGCGACGCCCCGAGCATCATGGCGCCCCTGGCCTCGACGTCTTCGCCGTCTCTTACGGCCCGTCGGAGAAACCTGCCGCCGAACTCCAGGGCCTTGCCGCTCCACATATCCGCTATGGGGTTGGAACCCTGGTAGGGCGGGCGGTCGTCGGGGCTGTCGGGTTTGGGGCGGGCGTCGTAGGGTTTGGAGAGGAACGACTCGGCGGCGTGGCAGACCACGTCGAGGCCGCAGGAGGACGTCACCTCGGGGGGCATGGACAGGGTGAGGAGCGGGTCCACCAGGCCACGGTCGGGGCGGAGAAACTGGTGGGAGATGCCGGTCTTCACCCTCTGGTCCGGGACGTCCAGGATGGCCACGGTCGTCGCCTCGGCCCCTGTGCCGGCCGTCGTCGGGACGGCGAGGAGGGGTTTGAGGGGGGAGGGCGGCTTCCGGCCCTCGCCGACGGGGGCGTTGACGTAGTCCATGATCTCACCGCCGTGCGTCGCGATGAGGTCGGAGACCTTCGCCGTGTCTATGCTTGTCCCGCCACCAACGGCCACGAACCCGTCGAACTCGCCGTCCCTGGCGAAGTCCGCCGCCGCCTGCAGCGAGTCGGCCGTCGGCTCGACGCGCGAGCGGTCCCAGACCTCGACCTCCACACCTTCGGCCTCTATCAGCTCGACGATGCGGCCTGTTATGCCGGCCTGTATGACGCCGGGGTCCGAGACGAGCATGACCCGGTTCATCCGCAGACGCCTGACCTCCCAGCCGACCTCTTCGGCCGCGCCCCGCCCGTACTTTATGGGCGTCGCCTCCATGGTAAAGACGGTCTCGTTGCCGCTGGCACTCATCCGCTCCCCTTCCTCGGCACCTCTTCCCGTATGCCAGGGCAATATAACGGCGGCCCATGTCAGCGGCAACGGCCCGTCAAGCTTCCCGCCCCCCGTACCGCCCACAGGGAGAACCCGGCCTCGGGGTCCGCGAGGTGAGGACGGATTCACGGCGGTCCGGCGGCGAGAGGACGAAGCCCGGGATAGACCGGGACAAGAGGTCGTGTCCGCGATGCCGCAAATATAGAACCACGGTCCCACGGCGGCGGCGTACCGCCCTGTTAGCATCGAGCCTCGCTTTACCGGAGAGGGACCATCGGCGCGAGGAGGGCGCTACGATGGGAAGGACGAAGAATCGCGTGGTTTGCGTGTTGGTAGGAATGCTGGCGCTCCTGGTATTCGCGAGCGGGGCGCGCTGGCAAAGACGTTCACCGGCACCGGCGGCGGCGACGACAGAGAGGGAACTCCCAACGCCGACGACATCTCGGCCCGGGGCGGGAACGACTACGTCGACGCCAACGGCGGCGGCGACACCGTTAAAGGGGGTAGTGGCAGAGACACCATCAACGGTTCCAACGGCGCCGACACCATCTTCGGCCTCGCCGACGTCGATAGAATTGCCCCCGGCGAGGGCGACGACCGCGCCTTCGGCGACGACGGCGCCGACACGCTCATCACCTCGGGCGGTGGAGACGACAATAACTCCGGTGGGGTGATGGCGACGACTACCTGGGCGGCCCCGCCTGCTGCAACTACGGCTCCGTAGGCACCGACCTGTTCGACGGCGGCAAGGGCGACGACACCATCGAGGCAACCGACCAGATGGGCCTCTCGCCCGACACTCCGGACGTCGTGGCGTGCGGCCCGGGCCGCACGGACAGGGATAGCGCCGACCCCGACGACGTCTCCGAAGGTTGCGAGAACGTCAGGCTCGTCCGGGACCGCTAGGACCGGCTCCAAACCCGGAGGCCGGCGCGCCTGCGGATCCTCCCGCGAGCCGGGCAGGGCGCCACTCCCGCCCACCGATCTTGCCGGGAGCCGCCGTCCGACCGCTGAAGACCTCCAGACGGTATGTGCCAACAACACATAAGTTGCTTTTAATAGTATAATCGCGCCGAATGCAGACAAGGTAGCGTATGTCAGGGAGGTCGTTCGGTTGACGGAGGAGCGAGGGTCCCGGTCCGTCATGGATCCCACGGATCTGTGGCGGCAGTGGTACGAGACGAGCACGAAGCTCTGGTCTGAGTCGGCACGTGGGGCGCAGGGCTACGCGGACCCGGCCGGGTTCTACCGGCAGTGGTTCGAGGGCGCGCGCGGGATGCGGGAGCGCATGATCGGGGCGACCCCCGGGGCCGTAGGTGGCGCGCCGGCCGTGCAGGACATGTGGCAGCGGTGGTCGGAGGCGTCGACGGCGACCTGGCAGAAGGGCGCCGAGCTCGGCCAGAACGCCGTGGACCTTCTGCCCCGCTGGACGCAGATGCTCGAGGAGGCGCGAGACAACCTGCTAGCCGGCGGGAACCTGCCGGCCGACCCCTTGCAGTTCGCGACCCGGTGGTACAACGCCACCAGCGGTCCCTTCTCGGACTTTGTCGGGGACGTCATCGAGCGCGAGGAGTTCCTGGAGCCTTCCAGCCAGTTCCTCCAGAGCTACGCCGGCTTCTACAAGGTCTTCAAGCGCAACTCCGAGGAGTACCTCAAGAGCCTGCAACTCCCCGTCCGCTCGGACATCACGCGGGTCGCGGGCCTCGTCATCAACCTCGAGGACAAGATAGACCGCATCGAGGAGGTCCTCGAAGACTTCGAGTACACCCCCGCGAAGCCTGCCACCGCGGACTCCATCGAGGCGCTCGAGGGGCGCATCGGCGGCATCGAGCGCGCCCTGGAGCGGGTCAGGCGGGCCGGGAAGCAGAACGCCACCGCCGAATCGGTACAGACGCTGAACGGGCGGCTCGACGGGGTCGAGGACAAGCTCGACAAGCTACTCGCCGCGTTCGAGAGCCAGAACCAAAACGGCGACGCTTCTGCAAACGCTTCGGCTAGCACCCCGGCACAGAGCAGCAATGGATCTGATGGCGAGGTCAAGGCGACCGACGCGGCCCGGCGCAAGGCGCGGGAGTTGGGCGTGAACCTCGCTGAAGTAGAAGGCACCGGCCTCAACGGGGAGATCACCGTGGGAGACGTGCGCAAGAAGGGAGAGAGCTAGATGACGGAGACCGCCAACTACGGCGCGCAGCCGACGTCGCAGGACGCGACGGTCCCGGCGGACGTCGAGAACTTCTTCGACAAGTACAGCCGCGGGATGAAGATCGTGGTCGAGGGCGCCCAGGCCGACACCGGCCAGACGCCCAAGGAGACCGTCTGGACCAAGAACAAGGCGAAGCTCTACCACTACGCCCCCGCCGCCGAGAAGAAGCACCCGGTCCCGATCCTGATGGTCTACGCCCTGATCAACCGCCCGTACATCCTCGACCTGATGCCGGGCAACAGCTTTATCGAGTACCTGACCGAAGAGGGCTTCGACGTCTACATGCTCGACTGGGGCATTCCCGGGGATGAGGACAAGGACCTCGACTTCGAGAACTACGTCATGGACTACCTGCCGAGGGCCGTCAAGAAGGTACTCAAGCACTCGGGCTCCGACGAGTTCACCCTGCTCGGCTACTGCATGGGCGGCACGATGAGCACCATGTACGCTTCGCTCTTCCCGGAGCACCTCAAGAACCTCGTGCTCCTCACCGCCCCCATAGACTTCCCCGAGGGCGAGATGGGGCTCTACAGCCTCTTCACGAGCGAGAAGTACATGAACCCGGGTCTGCTCGCCGACGCCTTCGGGAACATCCCGGGCGAGATGATCGACACCGGCAACAGGATGCTCAAGCCCGTCACCAACTACGTCGGCACCTACGTCAACATGTGGGAGCGCCTCTTCGAGGACAAGCCGATGGAGACCTGGCTCGCCATGAACAAGTGGGTCAACGACGGCCCCCCGTTCCCCGGCGCGACGTTCCGGCAGTGGATAGGCGAGTTCTACCAGCAGAACAAGCTCTCCAAGGGTGAGATCGTGCTTCGCGGTCGCCGCGTGGACCTCTCCAACATAAAGGTCCCGCTCCTGAACATCGCCGGCACCAAGGACCACATCTGCGCCCTCCCGCAGGCCGAGGCCACCATGGGCCTCGTCGGCAGCGAGGACAAGGAGTTCTTCCCCATCGAAGCCGGCCACGTCGGCCTCATGACCGGCCGCGGCGCGAAGAGGGGCCTCTGGCCGAAGGTCAGCTCCTGGCTGGGCGAGAGGTCTGGCGCCTAGAGAACGGTCAGCTTTCAGCGATTAGCCGTCGGCCTCTTCGGTAACCGGCGGTTGCAGAAGAGGGGCGGGGCCTTCCGGGATCCCGCCCCTCTTGTTCCCCGGCACACATGATTCTCCGCGACCTGGGTATACATTGGTCCGGAATCGGAGAAACGTCGAGAGGAGAGTCGAAATGGCGTATAGCGTGATCGTCTGGTTGGTGGACCCGGGCAAGCACCCGCAGCAAGACGAGGAAGAGGAATTAGCCCGGGCCGGCCGCGACGAAGCCCCAGGTGCCGCCACGGGCGCCAACCTCGGCTACACCCTGCCCAGGATGCGCTACGGCGTCTACGAGAGCCAGGACGAGGCCGAGGGTGCCCTGTCGGAGATAAGCGACAGCCTGCAGCAGAACCGCCCGCTGCGGATAACCTCCCAGGCCAGCCGCCAGTGGCTGATCCCCGCCGACCGCGTCCACTACGTCGTCTGCGAAGAGGTCCAGCGGCCCAAAGACCAGTAAACCTTTGATGCGGAAGAGGGCGGGGCCACGAAATGGACCCCGCCCTCTTCCGTTGTTCCGCCCTGGACTGCTATCCTCCGCACGAATCGAAGAGAAGGAGGAAGCGTGTCCAGCGAGACCTTGCGGCGGCCCGTGGAAGATGATGTTCGGGGCACGCCGACCGTGTACCACATACCCGTCTGCCCCTTCTCCCAGCGGTTGGAGATCCTGTTGTTCCTCAAGGGTCTTGGCGACCGCGTCGCCTTCCACGTCGTCGACATCACGCGCCCGCGCCCGGAATGGTTGCTGGAGAAGACTCGGGGCACGACGGCGCTGCCGGTTTTGGAGACCTCCGAGGGTGGGATCATAAAAGAGAGCATGGTGATCCTACGCTACCTCGAAGACGTCTTCCCCGATCCCCCCGTCGCCCAAGAAGACCCCTACCGGCGCGCCGTCGAGAACATGCTGATCACGCAAGAGGGCGACTTCGGCATGTGGGGCTACCGCTACGTGATGAACGCCGACCCCGCCAGGCGCGACGAGTTCCGCCGGGGGATGCTGGAACGGTACGCCCGGATAGACGACTTCCTGATGCAGCACAGTCCCTCGGGAACGTTCCTCTTTGAGGACTTCGGGCTGGCGGAGACCGTCTTCACGCCGTTGTTCATGCGCTTCTGGTTTTTGGAGTACTACGAGGACTTTGACCTTCCCCGGGACGAGCGTTACGCCCGCGTGCGCGAATGGCGCGACGCCTGCCTCTCCCACCCCGCCGCCGGGCAGGTAACAGAAGAACAGATCGTAAAGCTCTACTACGACTACGCTAGAGGCGCGGGCAACGGCGCCCTTCTCCCCGGCCGCGCCTACTCCTCGTTCGTGTTCGATCCCCACTGGTCCGCCCGCCCCTGGCCGCCCAGGGACAAGTACGACCACGCCGCCGCGGACGAAGAGTTGGGCCTCGTCTAAAACGAAGCGGACTGCGGGAACATCGTGTCCTCGCAGTCCGCTCTCAGCCCCCGATCAGGACCCGAAGC
>CADCUW010000607.1 GCA_902805985.1 uncultured Rubrobacteraceae bacterium | reverse complement strand
TCTCGGACGCCAGACGCATCATCGCGAACCTGAGGCCGACGACCCTCGACGACCTCGGGCTGGTGGCGACCCTCTCCCTGGAGGTCGAGCGCCTCCGCGAAGAGGGGTATGGGGTCGACTACGAAGAGACCGCCGGGGAGGATCGTCTGCCCGAGACGGTAGAGATCGCCCTCTACCGCATAGCCCAGGAAGCCTTGACCAACATGCGCAAGCACGCCAGGGCCCGGCGGGTCCGCATAGAACTGCTGCGCGAAGGGGAGGAGGTGCGCCTCGTGGTCTCTGATGACGGGCGAGGGTTCGACCCGGCCGCGCCGCCGCTGGAGAGCGGGCCCGGAGAGCGTGTCGGCCTGGTCGGGATGCGGGAGCGCATCGGCGCTCTCGGAGGAACGCTCCGGATCGACAGCCGTCCCGGCGGCGGTACCTTGGTGGTGGCCAACGTGCCGCTAGCGCTTGCGAGGTAATCCATCCACAACGCAGGACCGTAAAGCTCTTCGAATCCGAAAAGATCATACGTTTGGGCGATCCCGAAGGTGCCTTCACAGGGCTAGCCTTATGACGTAGGATGGTTCGGCGCACGCGGGTGTTTTGACGGGCGTTTATCTAGCATTGGGGTGGAAGCGTGGAGGGAAACGAGGCATCCGGGCTCAACGAGGGGCGCGCGGCGACACGGCTTGTCGTCGTAGACGACCACGACCTTGCCCGCGAGGGGATCAAAGACATGCTCCTGGACGAGACCGACATCGAGGTGGTGGGCGAGGCCGCCAACGGCCGGGAGGCGCTTTTGGTCTGCTCGCGGACGCGGCCGGACATGCTGCTCATGGACGTGCGCATGCCGGAGATGGACGGGCTGGCGGCCACGAGCGAGATCAAGAAGAGGTACCCCGAGACCAGCGTCCTGATGGTGACGATGCACGAGAACCCGGACTACCTGCTGGAGGCGCTGAAGGCGGGGGCTGCGGGCTACGTGCTCAAGGACGCCCCCCAGGAGGAGGTCGTCGGGGCTGTGCGGCGGGTACGCGAGGGCGAGTCGCCCCTAGATCCCGAGCTCTCAGCCCGACTTCTCAGGCGGCTGGCGGCGGAGGGGGGGGCGAGCAGTACACGCCGCGTCGCGCGGCAGGGGCCCCAAAATCAGCTCACGCCCCGGGAGCTCGAGGTCTTGGGCCTGATGAAGTTGGGTTACACCAACCGTCAGATCGCCGGAAAACTGGTGATCAGCCTCGGAACCGCGAAGAACCACGTCGAGCACATCATCTCCAAGTTGGAATCCTCCGATCGGACCCAGGCCGTGGTCAAGGCGCTGGAGCTCGGGGTCCTTGACCTGACCGCGGAAGGTTAGCGCCACCCGTCTGGCAAACCCTCGGGTCCGAACCCGGGTGTGAAACCTTCCGGGTCTCACTCGGGCGCAATCCGAGAGAGACGTGCCCTCGGGAACGCACGGCGGTCAGGGACGACGCGGTACCTGCTCGGCGACGCTCGATCTTTGGGCGAAGGTGCCCCGGGCCCACCGGAGCGGTACGCTGCATCAAGCGGTCTCTTCGACCACCAACCTGCCGGCCAGCGCGTTATTGATGTGCCGCTTCAACTGCTCGGTGCTGCAGGGCCAGGAGATCTTGCGCTCCGCGCGGGCAGATTCCCGACGCCGCTCCGATTCGCTTTCAAAGCCGTCGGACAACTCCAGGATGTGGACGCCGCTGGCGTCCGTCGCGCGATCGAGTAGCTCCAGTATCACCCTGCGAGGCTCGGCCTCGCGCTCGAGCGCCAGCAACACGACCTGCACCCCCGTGAGCGTTCCGGCAACGCTCAAGGAGGCCGCCGGCACGAATCTCACACGTCGTAGCCGGGTCCTCGGAGGAGCAGCACCAAAGCTCGACAGATTATCGGGTCTCCGCAGACGGCCAAGGTCGTCCGGATGGAGCTCGCCCTGATCGTTGCTTCGACCTCAAGGTGTTGCGCCGGGTTGTCTCTATAGAGCAATATCGCCCCCATACGTACTGGTCTCGACGACTATCATGATCGGGGGAGCAAGCCGCCGCATCTGCCAGCCGGCCCATTTTTGCCGACAACCCGTTCTCCTTGACGACCGTTGGGCGTGGCGTCAATCTTCGATCAAGGGGGCGCCCTGTCCCTCCAGTACCCAGGAGGGAGACAAGGTTTTTATCCCTTGGATGACGACACACCGCCTCTCGGCCGGCGGCGGGCCCGTAAGGATCCTCGAGGTGTCTTTCGGCGAGTTCGACGAGAACGACATCGTGCGTCTGGATGACGTCTACGGACGGGCGACGAACGACGGTGTACCCGGGGATTAGACTGTTCGGGCTGCCTTCTGGATAGGCCTCGCAACACCGACGGTAAGAGCGTCCGGTGACGAGACGGCGTTGGGGCCGCACGACGCGTTGCGGGCAGGCGTCCGCTCCACCGGGATGGCTATACCGCCGCTCGGTAGATTGCTCGCGCTAGACCGTGTGTGGTGCACCCTGACCGCTTCTGCTACGCCCTTGACAGCCGGCTCCGCGCGAAATGTGCCACCCGGCTGATGCTGCAGGCGCAGGCCCCAACTAACATCCATCCCAATAAGTTAAGGCCTTGTTAAAG
>CADCUW010000606.1 GCA_902805985.1 uncultured Rubrobacteraceae bacterium | reverse complement strand
TTCGGGGTCTACGCCGTCCGCCAGGGCCCCGTCCTCTACCACAACCTCCAGGCTGTCTTGCGTGGAGAACCACTCTCCCCCTACAGACCGCAGGGGCGCTACCTCTACATCCTGGACCTCGGCGACGGGACGGGCCTCGCCATCTACGGCTCGCTCACCAACCGCAGCCGCCCCGCCCTGCGCCTCAAGCGCCGGATTGACCGCCGGTTCATGCAGCAGTACAGCTAGTCGTCTCGACGTTTCGCCTCCTCGACACGCTCTGGCCCGGCCGCTCCCACGTCTGGCTCTCGGGACTTCGGGTGCGCGAGACGCGCCCGGTCATGGTTGTCCGGCGGTGTGGGCGGAGGTGCCGGTTCCGTTCTGGCCTCTCTCGGGCCTGCATGGGTCTTGTAGGGGCGGTTCGCGAGCCGCCCTACGGGTGGGGCGTCGATCCCGGGTGGGCGTCTGGTCTACCCCCGGCCCGGACCATACGGGCCAGCGCTCCGGCGACGCCGTCCCACCAAAAAGCCGGAAGCGGAGGCCGAGGGCTGGAGCGTACTAACTCAGCTCTTCCTACCTATGCCGAGCAGGAGGTAGAGCACCAGGTAGAGTGCGACCGCCGTAAGGGCGACCGTGAAGAAGCTGCTCGGGTCCAGGTATTGCTGGAGGGCGGGGACGGCGTTGAGGAGGAGGGCGGCCGGGGATTCGAGCAGCGTGCCGAGGCTATAGACGGCCCGGGTTACGGTGTTCGCGCCAGCGTTGATGTTGACGTAGAACAGGGCGACGTGGATCAGGATCAGGAGTATCACGAACCCCAGAATCGTGCGAATTAGCGACATTCTCTTTCCCTCCCTCCGCGGCGTCGCTCTAGGAGACGGCCCGCCTGTGGCTGGAACGGTTCTCCTTCGTGGTCTTCTCGGACCCATCTGTCACGTCGCCAGACGGCTGGCCTCTCTCGCGTCTGCCCGACCCGCCCTTCACGTCTCCGAACAGCAGAAAGACGGCTCCCGCCACGAGAAAGCAGACCATCCCGACGAGAAACGTTACACCGTCCCGCATCGCTACGCCCGCGGCACCTGCGGCGCCCGAGACCCAGCACAGCGCGAAGAGAACCCCGGCCTCGCGGTTCTTAGCTTCCGAGGCCATGTAGACGCCGAGGGCGACACCGGCAAGGCAGATCAGCAACAGCGCGACGCCGATGACGATAAGGACAAAGCTCACCCCGCAATACTACCCGACGCGGAACCGGTTGACACGACGCTTGTCACCTGCCGGCCATCGACCGGCGATAGGCCTTCATGGCGTCGAAGAACTCCTCCCAAGAGCGTCCGGGAGACTCGAGCCGGTTCCCGTAGAGCGAGAACTTGTGTACCAGCTCGTGCACCGCCGACGCGTCATCCGAGACGCATACGGGCCGCGCCACGATCAATACCTCCCAGTCCTCCTCTTCCTTGATGTTGCCTATCGCCTCTTTGAGGCCGGGCTTGTGGTAGAGGAGCGTGCCGGGGGCGCCGATGTCCTCGTAGCGGGCCACGATGTCGTGGCTGTTCCGGGCGGCGAACGCCTCGCAGGCCTCCTCCTGCTCTTCGCGGGAGGGCATCTTTCCGGCGGGGTCCGTGCGGATGTAGAGGGCGGCTCGGGGCACTGAAAATCCATGATAGCACGGCCCTCGTCTGGTATGATTCGGCCTTGCGAAGGCGCGCGTCGGGACGTGGCGCAGTCTGGTAGCGCACTCGGCTGGGGGCCGAGTGGTCGCCGGTTCGAATCCGGCCGTCCCGACTTTCTCAAGAACCGCTCACGGAGAGGCCCTATACGTTTTGGACACTATCTATCTGCTGCTCGGCGTCGTTGGGTTCATGGCCGTGATCGCGGCGTTCTTTTTCGGCAGCTTCCTCATCCTGGACTTTCTCTGGGGCCGCCGCGGGGGAGACGCCTAGAAGGGGTCCGAGGGCCCAGCACTTCTCCGTGATCTCCTCCCTCAAAGACCTCCGCCTCGTGGAACCGGGCTGCCTCCTCCTGCACGAGGCCCACGACGAGGCCCGCCTCGCCCGCCTGAAGGGGCGTATCCTGGCCGAGGATGAACAGCGCAACCCCGTCGTGGCCTCATCCTACGGGGACCGCTTCCTGGTCCTCGACGGCGCCCACAGGGTTCGTGCGATGGACGAGATCGGCGCCCGCTTCGTCCTCGTGCAGGTCGTGGAGCCGCCGGAGCGGGCCGAGGGCTGGGGCCACCTCGTCGGGGGCATGGGTCCCCTCTACCCGGATGATGCCAACGGGCTGGTGGTCGGTGGGGAGAGCGGCGAGGCCGTCGCCGAGATCGAGACGTCCGGGGGCGAGACCGTCTCCGTCCGGTCACGGGAGGCCGGTTCGCTGGCCCGGTCCCGGGCCATGTGGGCGTTGCAGGCCCGCTACCCCGGGGAGGCTGCGGTAAGGCGCGTGGAGCCGGACGGGGCGGTGCGTCTCTCCGGCGGGGAGGTCCTGATCCGTTACCGTCCCTTCGCCCCGGAGGATCTCGTCGAGATCGTGGGCTCCGGCGCCGTGCTGCCGGCGGGCGTCACCCGCTTCCGGGTGCGCGAGCGTGTCCTCGGCGTCCGCTATCCTTTGAGCAAGATGATGGACGGCGAACCCCGCCACCGCAACGTCGAGTTGCGCAGGTTCGTCTCGAAGCGTTGGGCCGAGAACCGCGTGCGCTACTACCGAGAGCCCGTCGTCCTCTTTGAGTAGCCGGAACTCGGCGGGGGTATAACCGCCAGCAGGAAGGGTGGGGCGGCGACCGTCGTCGGCCCGCTTCCGGGAGATCGCCGATGAGACCTCCGTTCGGGGGTATCCTGCGGCGACGGAGAAGAAGGAGTGCGCGTGATGGACGGAGAGGGGACGCGGCGAATGGGGGGCCGGGGCGTAAGCCGCCGCGGCTTTCTAAAGATGGGCGGGCTCGCCGGGGCGGCGGTGCTCGGGGGCGGTTTCGCGGCCGGTTGCGGCGGGGGCGAGGAGAGCTCCGGCGGGGCGGTCGAGATCACGCTCGGGTTCATACCCGACGAGGCGGGCGGGCTCCAGACCTTGCTCGACCGCTTCAACCGGGAGAACAGGGGTGAGATCCAGGTCAAGTGGCGCCAGATGCCGGCCTCAAGCGCCGAGTTCTTCGAGCAGATGCAGGCAGAGCTCCAGTCCGGAAGAAGCACGATGGACGTGATCGGGGGCGACGTCGTCTGGCCGGCCCAGTTCGCCGCCAACGGCTACATCCTGGACCTCTCGGACCGCTTTACCGGAGAGATGCAGCGGGAGTACCTCGAAGGCCCGATCCAGGCTGTCCAGTACGAGGGCAAGACCTACGGCGTCCCCTGGTTCACGGACGCCGGGATGTTCTACTACCGCACGGACCTGCTCGAAAAGTCCGGCTTCTCCGAACCGCCGAAGACGTGGGACGAGATGAAGAGCATGTCCGAGAAGGTCCGGGCTGACAGCGGGACGAAGTTCGGCTTCGTCTTTCAGGGGGCGCAGGACGAGGGCGGCGTGGTGGACGCCCTGGAGCACATCTGGAACGCCGGGGGCGACGTCCTCGACGGGGACAGGGTCATCATAGACAGCCCCGAGTCGGCCGAGGGCCTGGCCCTCCGGCGGAGCCTCATCACCGACGGCGTGGCGCCGCAGGCCTCGGGCGACTACACCACGCAGGAGTCGCAGGCGAGCTTCACCAACGGCGACGTGGTCTTTATGCGCAACTGGCCGTTCGTCCACGCCCTGCTCTCCGACCCCGAGACCTCCAGGGTAAAGCCGGGTCAGGTCGACATCGGGGCGTTACCGGTGGCGGGGGAGGGGGACACGAGCTTCAGCGGCCTCGGCGGCTGGAACTTCATGGTCAACGCCACAGCGGAGGACAAGATCGAGGAGATCTGGGCCTTCATCGAGTTCATGTCAGCCCCCGAGCAGCAGCAGACGTTCGCGATAGAGAGCGCCCGCCTGCCCACCCTCAAGAGCCTCTACGAGGACGACGAGGTCCTGAACAAGCTGCCGGTCGCCAGGCTGGGCCAGGAAGCTCTTCAGAACACCCGTCCGCGTCCCGTCTCGCCGGTCTACTCGGACATGTCGCTGGAGATGGCCGAGGAGTTCAACGCCGCCCTCAAGGGCGAAGTCTCCGTGGACGAGGCGCTTGCCACCCTCCAGAGGGGATTGCAGGACATAGCGGATCAGGCTTAGAGGTTCGAGGCGCGGGGTTCGAGGTTTTGAGGTTCTAGGGTATCGGGGCCAGGGCGAGGGACTATTGCCTCAGAGCCCGGGACCCCAAGGCCTTTCCGCGGTACGTTTCAAAACCGTAAAACCATGTGCTAGGCTGCACCCGTGGCAGAGAGCGGCGGTCTCGACCGGATGACGAATGGTTTCGGCTCCCGGTCGGGCGTACTCGGAGTTCCGCCCCGCCGCGTTTACCTTGGAGTCCTGCACACCACCGCGGAGGTAGAGCTTTGACGGCCACGGTCGTGCTCGGGTTGGCCTGGGGAGACGAGGGGAAGGGGCGGGTCTGCGACGCCCTCGCCTCGGACGCCCACTACGTCTCGCGCTACTCGGGCGGCAACAACGCCGGGCACACCGTCCGCGTGGGGTCTGAGGAGTTCAAGCTCCACCTCATCCCTTCAGGCATCGTGCGCGAGGACGTCGTCTGCACCATCGGCAACGGGGTCGTCGTGAACCCCGAGGTGCTCGTCGAGGAGATCGAGGCCTTGGAGGCGCGGGGCATCAGCGTCAGGGACCGGCTCAAGATCGACGGCCGGGCGCACCTCATCATGCCCTACCACATAGCCCTCGACTCGCACCGCGAGATCGCCTTGGGCGACGCCCGGATCGGGACCACCAACAGGGGCATCGGCCCCGCCTACGAGGACAAGGTCGCCCGCTACGGCGTCCGCGTCCAGGACATCTCCGACGAGGGCATCCTGAAGACGAAGCTCAAGGCGGCGCTGCGCGAGAAGAACTCGATCTTCGAGAACGTCTACGGCGAGAAGCCCTACGACGTCTCCGAGCTCGCCTCCTGGCTGCGCGGCTTTGAGGAGTTTATCCGGCCGATGCTCGCCGACACGGGAACCCTGCTTCGGAGTGGCCTCGAACGCCGCGAGAAGGTCCTGCTCGAAGGCGGCCAGGCCACCTTGCTCGACAACGACCACGGCACCTACCCTTTCGTCACCTCCTCCAACCCGACCGTCGGCGGGGCCGTTACGGGCTCCGGCATCCCGGCCGGGCAACTAGAGTACGTCGTCGGCGTGACCAAGGCCTACACGACGAGGGTCGGGGACGGGCCGATGCCGACCGAGCTCTTCGACGATGTGGGGGAGAAGATCCGGGAGGTCGGCGGCGAGTACGGGACGACGACGGGGAGGGCCCGGCGGGTAGGGTGGCTGGACCTTCCGGCCGTAAAGTGGGCCGCCTCCCTGAACGGCATCACGCACTGCGCCCTCACCATGCTCGACGTGCTCTCGGCGGTCGATGAGGTCAGGATCTGCACCGGCTACGAGGTCGATGGCAGGCCCTTCGACGGCTACCCGATGCACCAGACGGACCTGCACCACGCCCGCCCCGTCTACCAGACCCTGCCGGGGTGGGGCGAGGACATCACGGGGTGCAGGATGCGGGTGGATCTTCCGGAGGCCGCGCGGGACTTTGTCGGTTTCGTGGAGGCCGAGGTTGGGGCTCCCTTGTGCATGATCAGCGTCGGACCCGAGCGAGATCAGGCGATCGTGGAGAGGATCGGGACCTAGCGCCGTGCGGGTGATGGTCGTAGGCAGCGGGGGGCGGGAGCACGCCCTGGTTGAGGCCCTGGCCGCGAGCCCCCTCGCCCCCGAGATGTTCGCAGCCCCAGGCAACCCCGGTATCTCGCGCATAGCGCAAGTAGCGGATATCCCCGTTGACGACCTCGTCGCCCTGCGCGACTTCGCGAGAGAGAACGAGATAGACCTGACCGTCGTCGGGCCGGAGTCGCCGCTTATCGGGGGTATCAGCGAGGCCTTCTGGGAGGCGGGACTCAAGATCTTCGGCCCCTCCCGCGCCGCGGCCCGCATCGAGGGCTCCAAGGTCTTCGCCAAGGAGCTGATGCGCCAGGCGGGCATTCCGTCGGCGGACTTCGAGGCCTTCGACCGCGAGGCGGCGGCGCTGGCCTACCTCGCCACCCGCCGCGACTACCCGGTCGTCGTGAAGGCCGACGGGACCGCCGCCGGCAAGGGCGTAACGATAGCCCGCAACCGCGATGAGGCCGAGGAGGCCGTGAGGGCCTCGTTCGCCGGCAAGTTCGGGGCCGCCGGGGAGCGGATCGTCATAGAGGAGTGCCTCGAAGGGCGCGAGGCCTCCATCTTCGTCGTCACGGACGGCCACGACATCCTGCCGTTCCTGCCGGCCCAGGACTACAAGCGGGCGTTTGATGAGGACGAGGGACCGAACACCGGGGGGATGGGCGCCTACTCCCCGATCATGTGGATGGAGCCGGCAACCTACGCGGCCATCCTGGAAGACATCATCCGCCCCACCATCCACCACCTCGCCCTTATCGGGGCGCCCTACACAGGGCTCCTCTACGCCGGCGTCATGGTCACCGAGACCGGGCCGAAAGCTTTAGAGTTCAACTGCCGCTTCGGCGACCCGGAGACCCAGGTGATTTTGCCGCGCCTCGGTTCAGATTTGCTGGAGATCATGATCGCCGCCGGAGAGGAGGACCTGGCCGGCCGCGAGGTCGTCTGGTCGGCGGACAAGACCGTCTGCGTCGTGCTCGCCTCGGAGGGGTACCCGGATTCATCCCATTCGGGGGATGAGATCTCGGGCCTCGACAACATCCCGGCCGGCGTCTACGTCTACCACGCCGCGACCGGGGAAGAAGACGGGATGTTCCACACCGCCGGAGGGCGGGTCCTGAACGTCGTGGGCACCGGTCCTTCTATCATCGAGGCGCGGGCGCGGGCCTATGCGGCGGTCGAGCAGATCCACTTCGAGGGCATGCAGTACCGCACCGACATAGCCCTCGAAGCGATAGAGCTGGAGGACCTGTGAGCCCGCGCGTGGGCATCCTCGTCGGCGGCGACGCCGACCTCCCCATCCTTGAGCAATGCACTACCCGCCTGGAAGAGTACGGCATCGAGCACGAGGTGGAGGTCAGGGACCTCCACGCAACCCCCGAGTCCGTCTCCGAGTACGCCGGCACCGCCCGTGAGCGCGGCCTCAAGGTCATCATCTGCGCCGCCGGCATGTCCGCGCACCTCGCGGGCGTCGTCGCGTCGCGCACGAACCTCCCCGTCATCGGTATCCCGATAGCCTCCGGAACGCTCGGCGGCTTCGACGCCCTGCTCGCGACCGTCCAGATGCCCGAAGGCACCCCGGTGGCGACCGTCGCGGTAAACGGCGCCGCAAACGCCGCCGTGCTCGCCGCGCAGATACTGGCGCTGTCGGATTCCGAGCTGGCGGAGAGGCTGGAGGGATAGGCTTGAGTTTGCCGACGACGTTGCGCGGCACCGTAAGGGTCGTGGCACCGTTCATCTATGCTGCGGGTCTTGTGCTGGTAGTGATCGCAGACATAGTCGTGATCTCCGTTGTCGAGAGCACCATCGGGTTCTACGATCGGAACGGAGAAACCCTCGAATTCATCACCCTTCACTTCAACGGTGACGTCATCGGCGCGGTGGCGACCCTGGTTATCGGTGGTCTGGTGTTTGGGTTGCTCGCGTTGGCGCTCGTGCGGTTAGAACTGCTAGGTGAGCCTTCCATCGGCGACCACCTGCGGCATTGCACCGCGCGGTACGTGATCCTCGGGACCCTGGCGGTCTTGTTGCTCGTCACATATGAGAACCTGGCCGCCCACGGAGTGTCCTTAGGTTACGGTCTGGTGGTAGCCGCTTTCTTCGCCGTTGGCTACGCAATTATCATCGACATTTTGGTCCTCTGGCGGCAGCGACAGAGGTATTTTCAGACGAGTTCTGGAGACATCACGTGATCGAACGCTACACCCTGCCGGAGATCGGCAACGTCTGGACGGAAGAGGCGAAGTACCGCGCGTGGCTGAAAGTCGAGTTGGCTGTTTGCCGGGCGAGGGCCGAGCTTGGTGAGATCCCGTCCTACGAGGTCGAAGAGCTTGCCGGGAAGGCAGATTTCTCGGTGGAGCGCATCCACGAGATCGAGGCGGAGACGAATCACGACGTCATAGCCTTCGTGACGAACGTGGCCGAGAACGCGGGCGACGTCGCCCGCCACTTTCACTTCGGCCTGACGAGCTCGGACGTGCTCGATACGGCGGGAGCCCTGCAACTGCGGGATGCGCTGGGTCTTATCCGGGGCGAGGCCGGGAGCCTGGCGCTGCTCTTGGCGGAGATGGCGCTGGAGCACCGGAACACGGTCATGGTCGGGCGGACGCACGGGGTCCACGCGGAGCCGATGGTGCTCGGGCACAAGCTGGCGGTGTGGGCCTTCGAGATGGAGCGGAACCTGGGGCGGCTCTCGCGGGCGGAGGAGGTGGCCTCCGTCGGTAAGATCTCCGGCGCCGTCGGCGTCTACGGCAACGTGGACCCGAAGGTGGAGGCGCTTACGTGCGAGGGCCTCGGCATCTCGTCTTCTCCTGCTTCGACGCAAGTGGTCCAGCGGGACCGGCACGCCGAGGTGTTGTCGGCGCTCGCGATCCTCGCCTCGACGATGGAGAAGATCGCGCTAGAGGTCAGGGGGGCGCAGCGGACGGAGATCCGGGAGCTGTCGGAGCCCTTCGGACGCGGCCAGAAGGGCTCATCGGCGATGCCCCACAAGAGGAACCCCATCCTCTGTGAGCGCCTCTGCGGCATGGCGCGCCTGATGCGCGGCTACGCGCAGGTGGGCTTCGAGAACAACGCTCTCTGGCAGGAGCGCGACATAAGCCACTCCTCCGCCGAGCGCGTCGTGCTGCCGGACGCCACCATCCTCGCCTTCTACATGCTCCGCACCACCCGGCGCGTCCTCGGTGGCCTCCAGGTCCATAGGGACAGGATGAAGGAGAACCTCAACATCGGCGGCGGCATCGTCTTCTCCGGGCGCGTCCTGCTCGCCCTCGTCGAGGCCGGCCTCTCCCGCGACGACGCCTACGCCGTCGTGCAGGGTGCGGCCATGCAGGCCTGGGAGGGCGAGGGCGGCTTCCGCGAGCTTCTCGAAGAGAGGGAAGAGGTGCGCGAGCACCTGGATGGCAAGCTGGACGAACTCTTCGACCCGTCCCACGCGCTCCGCAACGCCCACGTCGTCTTCGAGAGGGTGGAGAAACTCAAGGGGAGGCTCGAAGATGCCTGAGACCCTTCTCTACGAGGGCAAGGCCAAGAGGGTCTTCGCCACCGACGACGCCGCCGTTCTGCTGCACCGCTACAAGGACGACGCCACGGCGTACAACGCCCAGAAACGCGGCTCCTGGAGGGACAAGGGGCGGACCAACGCCACCATGAGCGCGGCCATGTTCGCCTTTCTCGAAGAGAACGGTGTCCCGAGCCACTTCATAGAGCAGGTAGACGAGACGACCCTCAAGACCAAAAGACTGGAGATGCTCCCCGTCGAGGTCGTCGTCCGCAACGTGGCGGCCGGCTCCCTCTCGCGCCTGCTCGGCTTCGAGGAAGGCCGCAGGCTAAAGGCCCCGATAGTCGAGCTCTGCTACAAGAACGACCGCCTCGGTGACCCGCTGCTCAACTGGCACCACTTCCGCGAGCTTGGCGTGGGCGACGAGGACCTCGAGTTCTGCGAGGAGCTCGGCCTCAAGGTAAACGGCGCCCTGGCTCCCTTCTTCGACGAGAGGGGTGTCACGCTCGTCGACTTCAAGATAGAGGTCGGCCGCGACGCGGGCGGCCGGCTCATGCTGGCCGACGAGATCTCCCCGGACACCTGCCGCTTCTGGGACAAGGAGACCGGCGAGCGGCTGGACAAGGACCGCTTCCGGAGGGACCTCGGCGGGATGGAGGAGGCCTACG
>CADCUW010000605.1 GCA_902805985.1 uncultured Rubrobacteraceae bacterium | reverse complement strand
CGTCGAAGTGCTCGACGTTCAGGCCCCGCAGGACGTCCTCGTCCGTGGCGTCGGCCGCGACGAGATGGACGTTCGGCAGGTCGTCCGCGAGGTCCTGTATCAGGTCCTCCTTGGCGTCAAGCGCGAGCACCTCGTGGCCTAAAGTGTCGAGGGTGCCCACCATCGCGATGCCGAGGCGCCCCAAGCCGACGACGAGGAACTGGTGCTTCATCGTCCGCCGATGTGGATCAGGGTCCTGAGGGAGGCCTCGGGCTCGGCCTCCCTCAGGACCTCGTGGGTCACCGGGGCGGTGTCGCCCTCCCCGAAGAGGATGAAGCGTATCAGGTACACGATGGGGTTCCCTTCTGTCCAGCCGAAGTAACAGTGCGGCGTCTTGCCCGTCGTGTCCCTCAAATGTAGCAGCAGCGCCGCGATGGCGTTCGGGACGACGGAGCTTGCGGCCCGCAGTACCTTGCGGCTCGCGGTACCTTGTGGCCACCGATCTCGACGCCGCGCACTTCGAGTACGTCCGTGAACTCGGAGGCGTCCTCCACGGCCATCTCCAGGAAGAGGATCGGTTGGTCCTCCGGGATATGGTTGTCCTCGCGCTGCTCCCGCTCCTTGCGGGCGTACTCCGCCGGGTCGTTGCCGGCCCTGCGTCTGTGGGCGACGATGTGGATGTCCGTGCCCCTGGCCGCCTCGTTCAAGAACTCCTGGGCGGTTTTGTCTATGTCTATGCGTTCCTGGCGAAGCTCCAGCGAGCGCTGGACCCGCGAGACGAGCGAGACGGCGATGATCGCGCCGAAGAACAGCAGGGCGATCGTGATGCCATCCGGCCTGTCTACTATGTTCGCCACGGTCGCGTAGGCGAAGATGAGCGTTATCCCGCCGAACACCAAGGGCGCCACCCGCTTCCCCATACGCCGGGTGGCTATGGTCACGGCTATAGACCCCGAGGTCATCATCGCCAGGACGCCGGTCGCGTAGGCGCCGGCCTGGGCGGTCGGGTCGGCGGCGAAGACCACGACGACCACGATGGAGATCAGTGTATAGACAAGCACAAGTGGCTGAAAGCCTCTCAGGAAGACCGCGCCGAGAAGCCCCACCAGCACCAGGGTGACGATGATCAGGGTGCCCGTCGAGTGGCCGAGGGACGCGGGCCAGAACGGGTTCTCGACGATGTGGGCGGTGGCGTCGGAGGCCGACAGGGTGATAGTAACGACCCAGCCGGTCGCGACGAAGCCGAGCAGGCACAGGACGAAGAGCTTGCCCTTCCAGAACGAGAGCAGCTCCTTGAGCATCACGATCGAACCCTGCCCGTGGGGGCTCTTGCGCGCGACGATACGGTACATCGGCAACGCGCCAAAGAGCGTCAGCAGCACGATGCGCATGGTGGCGATGGGGGAGAGGACCCCGGGCGCGGCCAGGGCGATGCCGGGGATGTAGCCTAAAGTGGAGAAGTAGTCCACCCCGGTCAGGCAGACGACCTGCCACCGCGGATGCTGGCCGGTCTCGCTCTCCCGCGCCCCGGGCCCCGGGGCTTGCTCGATGCGGTGCTTCAGCAGCCAGCGGGTGAGCCGGTTCTGAGGGCGCGTGGATGGAACCAGAAGCTTAGACATAGAATCCCGGTCACACCCGACCCGGGAGAGAGTCTAGCACGGCGTCAGGAGATCCCGCCTCAAGTCGTCAGGAAGCCGATCACCAGCACGAGGCCGAGCACCAGGACGACGAAGCCGGCGAGTATGAGGATGAAGGCCCGATCCGCGCCCCTCTCCGTGGACCTCTGCGGGGCGCGGCCCTGCCGCCTGTTCCGCCGGCTGCTGGGCTTCCACCCCGAACCCCCGAACCTCACCGCAAGCCCCTACCCGCCGAGCGCCTCTGTCACAAGCTCGGCAACCTCGGACGGGTTCGTCGCCGCCCGGATGCCGGCGCCCCGCAACGCCTCGCTCTTCGCCTCGGCCGTGCTCTCGCCGCCCGAGACTATCGCGCCGGCGTGGCCCATCGTCTTGCCTTCCGGCGCCGTGAACCCCGCTATGTAGGCGACGACCGGGGTCTGCATCTGGCTCTGGACGAACTGGGCGGCGAGCTGCTCGGCGTTGCCCCCGATCTCCCCGATCATCACGACGCAATCTGTCTCGGGGTCCTCCTCGAACTTGCCGAGGATCTCGATAAAGTTCGTGCCGATGATCGGGTCTCCGCCGATGCCGACGGCCGTGCTCTGGCCGATGCCCCGCTGCGTGAGCTCGTTGACGATCTGGTACGTGAGCGTCCCGCTGCGGCTAACGACCCCGACCTTGCCCGGCGTGAAGATGTCCCGCGGCATGATGGAGACGTTCGCCTTGCCCGGCGAGAGAACGCCGGGGCAGTTCGGCCCGATAAGCGTCGCGTCCTTCGTCCCGATAAAGTCCGCCACCCGCATCATGTCGTGGACGGGGATGCCCTCCGTGATGCAGCAAATGGTCCCCATCCCAGAGTCCAGCGACTCGAAGATGGCGTCCGCGGCGAACGGCGGGGGGACGAAGATGACGCTGGCGTTCGCGCCTGTCTCCTTTGCCGACTCGTGCACGGTGTTGAAGACCGGCACCCCGTCGTGGTTCTGTCCGCCCTTGCCGGGCGTGACGCCGGCCACCACGTTGGTGCCGCTCTCGAGCATCCTACCCGTGTGGAAGGCGCCCTCCCTGCCCGTGATGCCCTGGACCACCAGGCGCGTGCCGTCGTCTACGAGTATCGCCATGTGCTACCGCCCCCCGTTGCTGTCGCGTGTTCCGCGCGCGAGCTCCACGGCGCGGCGCGCGGCGTCGAGCATCGTCTCCTCGGTGTGTACGTTCTCCGGCGTGTTCTCCGCCAGGATGCGGCGCCCCTCCTCGGCGTTCGTCCCGTCGAGGCGCACCACTATGGGGAGCCGGATGCCGGTCCGCTCGATGGCGGACAGCAGGCCCCGGGCTACCTCGTCCCCGCGGGTTATGCCACCGAAGATGTTGAAGAGGACGCTCTCGACCTGCTCGTTGGAGGTGACGATGTCGAGGGCTTCGGAGATCTTCTCGGCGTCCGCCCCGCCCCCGACGTCGCAGAAGTTAGCCGGCTCCCCGCCGGCCTGGGCCACCACGTCGAGCGTGCTCATCACGAGCCCAGCCCCGTTGCCCAAGATCCCGACGTTCCCGTCGAGCTTCACGTACTGAAGGCCTACCTCCTGGGCCCGCTGCTCCTGCGGGTCGGCCGCCTCGACGTCGTGCAGCTCCGCGATGTCCTTGTGCCGGTACAGGCTCGAGTTGTCCACCGTCACCTTCGAGTCGAGCGTCAAGACGCGCCCGTCCTTCGTCAGCACTAGAGGGTTGATCTCGACCAGGCTCGCGTCCAGTCCCTCGAACGCCTTGTAGAGGTTGTTCAGCGTCCGCCCGACGCCCTTCGCGGCGTCGCCTTCGAGGCCCGCGGCGAACACGATCTCGCGCACCTGGTAGGGCAGGAGGCCCAGCAGCGGGTCCACGTGCGTCCTGACGATGGCTTCGGGCTTGGTCTCGGCGACCTCCTCGATGTCCACGCCGCCCTCGGTCGAGAAGAGAATGAGCGGCCTCTTCGCCGCCCGGTCCACCGTGATCGAGAGGTAGTACTCCTTCTCGATCTCCGCCCCGCCCTCGACGTACACCCGCCGGACGGTGTGCCCCCGGATGTCCATCCCGAGGATGCGCTCGGCGGCCTCCCGCGCCTCCCGCGCGCTGTGGACGACCGCGATGCCACCGGCCTTGCCACGCCCGCCGATGAGGACCTGCGCCTTCACCGCGACCGTACCCCCGAGCGTCTCGGCCGCCCGGGCCGCCTCCTCCGGTGTCCCCGCCACGATGCCAGGAAGCGTCTCCAGGTCGTAGCTCCTCAACAACTCTTTGCCCTGATACTCGTAGAGATCCAAGATTCAGACTCCCGCGAAGCCCACTATAACCAGGCGAAGTATACAGAGTGGCCGACGTCCTTTTTGCCCGCGAGCGCGCGCCACGCGCCGTAACGCCGCGGACTCTATACTCCTGTCTGTCTTGGGCCTTGGAACCGCGATAAACGTCGCCGCCGTGCTGGTCGGAGGGGGGATCGGAACCCTCGCCGGCGCCAAGTTGCCGGAGGGGATGCGCGTGACGGCCATGCAGGCCATCGGCATCGTCACGCTGCTGGTCGGCGTCGCGAATTTTCTCGACTACGACAACCCCCTCATTCCGCTCGTCAGCGTGGTCGCGGGGCTCGTGGTGGGAGAGCTTGTAGGAATCGAAGGCGGGCTCGAGCGGTTCGGCGACTACCTGGAGGGGAGGTTCTCGAAGGGTGGGAGCCCGGTCAGCCGGGCGTTCGTGACGACGAGTTTGCTGTTCTGCGTGGGGCCGCTCACCGTGGTCGGCTCCCTCGAAGACGGCCTCCGCGGCGACTACAGCCTGCTCGCCCTGAAGAGCGGCCTTGACTTTATCGCGGCGCTCACGTTCGCCTCCGTGCTCGGCTGGGGTGTCCTGCTCTCAGCCGGGACCGTGCTGATAGTCCAGGGCTCCCTGACGCTTGGGGCTGGATTCCTGGAGCCGTTCGTGACGGAGGCCATGATCTCGGCGGCCACCGCGACGGGGGGCGTCCTGATCGTCGGCCTCGGCCTAGGCCTTCTGGATCTGAAGCAGGTGCGGGTGGGCAACATGCTCCCGGCGCTGCTCTTCGCGCCGCTGCTCGTCGCGGCGGCGCCCCTGTGGCCCTTCTAGCGCGGGCGCTCTGGTAACATGCCGCTGGCACGAGATCTAAAGGGAAAGGAGCCTGCGTGCAGGAGCCGGGCGGGGAAGAGGCGAACAAGGAGTGGCGGGGGAGCCCGCTCGACATCTCGGACGCCGGCATGGATCCGAGGGGCGTTGCGGAGATCGTGATCGAGTTCGACAACGGCGACTCGGACGTGTTCCGGCCGCGAAGCCGCGACCAGTTCGAGTCCTACGAGCTGCACATGATGTCCGCGTACCTGGACACGGTGGCCCACGACGCCCGTAAGACCGTCAGTTAGGGAGGAGACCATGCACGGCATACAGCGGGAGAGGCGGCACAACGGCAAGCAGCAGACGGGCGTGGGCGTATCCAGGGTGGTGGTTCGTTACGCGGACGGTCGCGTGATGAACTTCGTGCCGGACGCCGGGCGGCCTTCCTTCCACGAGGACGACGTTCTGGAGCTGAAAAAGATCCTGGACCGCGCCTCCTCCACCGCGGAGTGGGCCGACATCAACACCAGGCTGGGGTTCTAGGCCGCCTAGCGGCCCGGGGCGTCGCCGCCGGGGTCGACTGTGTACCGATCGTAGTAGTCCTCCCTGAGGCTCACGTTCTCGCCGGCCAGCTCGCGCCGGCGGAGATCCCAGAGGACCTGCAGGTCGTGGTCTATCTGGCCGATCCTGACGTGGTCCCCGGTCTCCGCGTGGTGCGTGCCCTCGCGGGCGAGGATCTTCTCCCGCTCCCCGGAGAGCTCCTGAATCTTGCCGATGATGCCTTGCGCCATCTCTGCCTCCCGGCCTTTGCTCCGTTCGATTCTAGCCCACGGCGGCCGTTTGGCCCCGTGATCTACAATCCCTCCCGACAACTACCGGAGGGAGAACGTTGCTTGACCGGATCTACCACCTCGGCTACGCGGTCCACGACATCGAGGCCGCGGCCCGGTTCTACGAGGAGAACTTCGGCGCGCGTCCCTCCGAACCGGAGACCGTCGAGGATCAGGGCATCGTGGCGACGATGTTCCGGGTGGGGGAGTCCCAGATCGAGCTCGTCCAGCCCACCCGCCCCGACTCCCCGGTCGGCAAGTTCCTGGCCAGGCGCGGCGAGGGTTTCCACCACGTCGCTTTCGAGGTGGACGACCTTGAGGGGGCGCTCGCCGGGCTGAAGGCGAGGGGCGTCGAGCTCATCGACGAGTCGCCCAGGATCGGGGCTGGCGGCACCAGGATGGCGTTCGTGCATCCTAAAGGTGCCTTCGGCGTCCTTACCGAGCTTGTAGAATTGCCCCCGACGCGAGGCTGACGGAGAGGACGCGATGGACGTGGAGAAGCGCCAGGGCGAGCGCCAGCAAGAACGGAGCACGGAGTCCGGTATCGAGGTGAAGCCCCTCTACGGCCCGCCGGACCTCGAAGGCTTCGACTATCCCGAGAAGCTCGCGGACCCGGGCCAGTACCCGTACACCCGCGGGCCGTACCCTTCGATGTACCGCGGCAGGCCCTGGACCATGCGCCAGTACGCCGGCTTCGGGACCGCCGGGGAGACCAACCGGCGCTTCAAGTACCTCATCGAGAACGGCCAGACCGGCCTCTCCGTGGCCTTCGACCTGCCGACCCAGATGGGCCGCGACTCGGACCACAAGCTCTCTTTAGGCGAGGTCGGCAAGGTCGGCGTCGCCATCGACTCCCTGCTCGACATGCGCGACCTCTTCGACGGCATCCCGCTTGGTGAAGTCTCGACCTCCATGACGATCAACTCGACCGCCTCGACGCTCCTGCTCCTCTACTCCCTCGTCGCCGAGGAGCAGGGGGCCGCGGCCGCGGACGTTACGGGGACGACCCAGAACGACATCCTCAAGGAGTACCTGGCGCGGGGTACGTACATCTACCCGCCCGCTCCTTCCATGAGGATCACCACGGACCTCTTCGCCTACTGCGCGAAGGAGCTGCCACGCTGGAACACGATCTCGATCTCCGGCTACCACATCCGCGAGGCAGGCTCGACCGCCGTCCAGGAGCTGGCCTTCACCCTCGCCAACGCCATCGCCTACGTCGAGGCCGCCACGCACGCTGGCCTGGAGGTGGACGAGTTCGCCCCCAGGCTCTCCTTCTTCTTCAACGCCCACAACGACCTCTTCCAGGAGGTCGCCAAGTACCGGGCGGCGAGGAGGATGTGGGCGCGCATCATGAAGGACCGCTTCGGCGCCACCGACGAGCGGAGCCTCAAGCTCCGCTTCCACACCCAGACGGCCGGGTCCTCGCTCACGGCCCAGCAGGCCGAGAACAACATCGTGCGCACCACCGTTCAGGCTATGTCCGCCGTCCTCGGCGGGACCCAGAGTTTGCACACCAACGCTTTTGATGAGGCGCTGGCCCTGCCGACCGAGCGGAGCGCCAGGATCGCCTTGCGGACCCAGCAGATCCTGGCCCACGAGGGCGGCCTCACCGACACCGCCGACCCCCTGGCCGGCTCGTACTTCGTCGAGTCGCTCACCGACGCCGTCGAGGAAGAGGCCTGGGAGTACATAAGGCGGATAGACGACCTCGGCGGCTCGGTAAGCGCCATCGAGGAGCGGTTCATGCAGGCCGAGATCGAGGACGCCGCCTACAACCACCAGCGCGCGGTCGAGCGGGAGGAACGCATAATAGTGGGCGTCAACCGCCACGAGTCGGACGGCGACCCCGACATGGACCTCCACACCGTCGACGAGTCCATCCGCGAGACCCAGACGGACCGCCTCGCCGGGCTAAGGGAGAGCCGCGACAACGCCGCCGTCAGACGGGCGCTCGACCGCCTGACGCGGGCCGCGGAGGGTTCGGAGAACCTCCTCTACCCGATGAAGGAGGCCCTCGGCGAGCTCGCCACGGTGGGCGAGGTCTCGGATGCCCTACGCGGGGTCTTCGGCCAGTACAGGCCATAGAGAAGGGCTGTTGGCCTGCCTGGCGTGTAGCACTTCACGTTTGCCGGGGCATCCGACGGGCAAGCTCTCCCGTATACGTTTCAGGTAAGGACGAAAAGGCAAACCCGTCGTGAAGCGGGGACGCAAAGCCACGGGCCTCCTGAATAGGAGGTAGCCGGGCCGCCGAGGAGGGTTCCGTGTCGATATCTTATAGGGTGAGTCTGTTGGCCGGTGTCCCGACGGCGCTTCTCATCTTGTTCTTGGGCTTGCAGGGTACGACCCAGGAGGCGATCACCCAGCCCGTCCGGGAGGAGCCTACGTACGAGGGCGCCCCCGGGCGGGCTTTCGCGCCCGGCGAGGTCATCGTCGCGATGGAGGAACCGGCCTCCCAATCCGACTTGCGTGAGCTAAACCAGGAGAACGACGCGAGCATAGAAGAGGATCTCCCACGCAGCGACGTCAACGTGGTGGATCTGCCGCAGGACCTAACCGTCACCGAGGCTGTGCGGGCCTACGAAGATTCGCCCGACGTCGCCTACGCCGAGCCCAACTTCAAGCTGTACCCGTCGGCCGCCCCAAATGACCCCGGTTACAAGGATCTGTGGGGCCTCAACAACACCGGGCAGACCGGCGGCACGGCCGACGCTGACACAGACGCCCCGGAGGCCTGGGACACGACCACCGGCAGCCCGAGCACCGTTGTCGCGGTGATCGATGAGGGCATAGACATCAACCACCCGGATCTCAGGAACAATATCTGGTCCAACCCGAAAGAAGCCTCTGGCATCGCGGGCTTCGACGACGACAACAACGGCTACGTAGACGACATCAACGGATGGGACTTCCGGGGCAAGCCGGGGGACAACACTGTCTACGACCCCGATCCCCTAACAGGCGAAGGTGACGAGCACGGCACCCATGTGGCGGGCACCATTGCGGCCGAGGGCGACAACGGCGTCGGCATCACGGGCGTCAACTGGGATGCTCAGGTCGCCGCTCTCAAGTTCCTCGGCCCGGACGGCGGCTACACCTCGGACGCAGTGGAGGCCATCAACTACGCCGTGGCCAAAGACATGCCTATCTCCAACAACTCTTGGGGTGGGAGCGGCAAGAGTCAGGCTCTTGAGGACGCCATAAAGGGCGCCGATGCCGCAGGACACATCTTCCTGGCGGCGGCCGGCAACGATGGGACGAACAACGACACCACGCCGCACTATCCGGCCAACTACAACGTGCCGAACGTCGTCTCCGTGGCGGCCTCCGACGATACGGACAAGCTCACCTCCTTCTCTAACTACGGGGCGACGAGCGTGGACCTTGCCGCACCTGGCGTGGGTATCCTCAGCACGCTACCGGGCAACGACTACGGTCGGTACAGCGGTACTTCGATGGCGACCCCGCACGTGGCCGGGGTGGCGGCCCTGATCGAGAGCCGGGAGCCCGGACTGGACGACACCCAGATAAAGGCGCAGCTTCTGCAATACGTTGACGAGAAGGCCGGCTTGCGGGATAAGGTTGCCACGGACGGACGGCTGAACGCCGTAAGGTCCATGATGGAGACCGCGGATGCCGCGGGGCCGACCGTGACCGCGCCGAAGCCCAAGCCGCGGTCCAAGATCCGCGACCGGACGCCCAAGATCTCGGCTACCGTCACCGACGATCGCCAGGAGCTCTCGGGCTCCAAGATCGAGCTGTACCTTGACAATAAAAAGAGGGGCGCCGCCTACGACCAGGGCGCCGACCGGCTAACCTACACCGCGCCGAGGCTCTCTCACGACGCTCACAAGGTAAAGGTGGTCGCCGACGACGAGGTCGGCAACACGACGATCAAGACATGGAGCTTCAAGGTAGTACGTTAGCGCGGCCAACACTGGAACATTAGGGGCGCAGGGCCGGGGCAGTTCGCGCCGGCCCTGCGCCTTTCCGACGTCCGTTCAGGCGGTCGTCGCCCGGTATGCCTGTGATACTATTGGCCCGGAAACGGGGGATTTTGAGCCCCTCTTCGTGCACCGATTCGAGGTCGCGGGCGTCCACCCGCAGGAGGTTGGCAGACGTGGTTGATTGGTTCCGCAGACGCTCCGGCGATGGCCGGCCGCCGGTAAAGACAAGTGAGACCGAAGCGCTCGACGTCTCGGAGGAGACGGCGGAGGAGCTGGTCGACCGGACGCCCCAGCCAGAAGAGCCCGCCGACGGGTTCTCCGAGGCCGGCATCAGGGAGGCCTTGAGGGACGTGCGGGACCCCGAGATCGGGCGCGACCTTATCTCCCTGAACATGATCCGCAACGTAGACATCGAGGGCTCCGGCGTGACCATCGGCGTGGCGCTCACCACGGCCGGCTGCCCGATGAAGCACCGCATCACCACCGACGTGCGGGACCGGGTCAT
>CADCUW010000604.1:2973-9971 GCA_902805985.1 uncultured Rubrobacteraceae bacterium | reverse complement strand
TAGGGGACGACGCCAACGAAGGGGGAAGCATGGCCGAGGCGACCGCGGGTGAGAAGACCCAGGAGGGGCAGGGCAAGCTTCAGGCTGGCCTGAAGCGGCGGCACATGACCATGATCTCGCTCGGCGGCATCATCGGCGCCGGCCTCTTCGTCGGCACCGGCCCGATACTAAACCAGGCGGGACCGGCGACCATCCTCACGTACCTGCTGACCGGCACCCTGCTCATCCTCATCATGCGGATGCTCGGCGAGATGGCGGTCGCCCGGCCCTCCGTGGGATCGTTCTCCGACTACGGACGGGTAGCTCTAGGCAACTGGGCCGGGTTCGCTATCGGCTGGCTCTACTGGTATTTCTGGGCCATCGTCGTCGGGTTCGAGGCGACCGTGGCGGCGGGGATACTGGGACAGTATATCTCCGGGATACCGCCATGGGTCATGGCCCTGGCGCTCGTGTTGCTGCTCACGGCGACCAACCTCTATTCGGTCGGGTCATACGGGGAGTTCGAGTTCTGGTTTGCGGGGATAAAGGTCGTGGCGATCCTGCTCTTCATAGGGCTAGGTGCCTTGTTCGTGATAGGGCTCTGGCCCGGTGAGAGCTCGCCCGGTCTCTCCAACCTGTACGCTGAGGGCGGGTTCTTCCCCAACGGGCCGCTGGCGATGTTCAGCGGGGTGGCCACCGTGATCTTCGCGTTCGTCGGGGCCGAGATCGTGACGATAGCCGCCGCCGAGTCCAGCGAGCCGGGGCGCAACGTGGCCAGGGCGACCAACGCCGTTATCTACCGCGTCCTGATCTTCTACGTCATCTCCGTCTTCTTTGTCGCCGCGATAGTCCCGTGGAACACCGGCTTCACGGAGAACGTGATCAAGAGCCCGTTCACCCTCGCGTTCGGGGAGATGGGGATACCCTACGCGCCCCTGATCATGAACTTCGTCGTGCTCACCGCCGTGCTCTCCGTCCTCAACTCGAGCCTCTACACGACGAGCCGGATGCTCTTCGCGCTCACCCGCCACAACGACGCGCCCGGGTTCCTCACGAACACGACGAGGCGCGGGGTGCCGATCTGGGCGATCCTGGCCGGCACGTTCTTCGCCTACGTCTCCGTCGCCATCTTCTACTTCTTCCCGGAAGAGGTCTTTACCTGGCTCATAAACGCCTCTGGTGCCATCGCCCTCTTCGTCTACCTCTTGATAGCCGTCTCCCAGCTCGTGCTGCGCCGGCGGCTGGAGCGTGAGGACCCGGAGGCCCTCGAGTTGAAAATGTGGTTCTACCCGTGGCTGACGTACCTCTCTATCGCCGGCATCCTCGCGGTGCTCATCGCCATGTTCTTTATAGAGGGCCTGCGACCCCAGATCATCGCGAGCCTCATAAGCCTCGCCGTGATCATGGCCGCCTACTTCCTGCGCCGCTTCTTCGGCCCCCCCGAGAGGGACCCCTCGGCGGTGATCAACGAAGAGGCGGCGGCGCGAGATAACTAGATCGGAGAGCCCCGCTTGACCCACTACGAACCCGCCGACTCTTTCGCGACCCCGCGCTTCTCGGACGTGCGCACCTTCATGCGCCTCCCGAACGTGCGCGACCTGCCGAACGCCGACGCCGCCATCGTCGGCGCCCCCTTCGACACCGGCGCCACTTTCCGCGTCGGCGCCCGCTTCGGGCCGGAGGCCATAAGGAGCGCCTCCCACCTCCTACGCCGCCACAACCCCGGCCTCGGCGTCACCATCTTCGATTACCTCTCCGTGATCGACTACGGCGACGTGCCGGTCGTGCCCGGCTTTATCCGGGAGAGTTACGAGAAAATCGCTGAAGGCCTCGAGGCGATCCACCGCGCCGGCACCGTCCCGATAGTCCTCGGCGGCGACCACTCCATAGCCCTCCCGGAGCTTCGCGCCGCCGCGGCCGTCCACGGACCTTTGGCCCTCGTCCAGTTCGACTCCCACCCGGACACCTGGGACGCCTACTTCGGCCAGAAGTACACCCACGGAACGCCGTTCCGTCGCGCGGTGGAGGAAGGCCTGCTCGACCCAGCACGCTCCATCCAGGTCGGGATGCGCGGCTCGATCTACGACGAGCGCGACTGGGACGACGCGAGGGACATGGGCTTCGACCTCGTCCCGACCGACGAGGTGCGGGAGCTCGGAATACCGGCCGTTATAGAGCGCGTCAGGGAGCGAGTAGGGGACGCGAAGGTTTACGTCTCCTTCGACATAGACTTTGTGGACCCCGCGTACGCGCCTGGAACGGGGACGCCGGAGATAGGCGGCTACACCAGCCGCGAGGCGCAGGAGTTCGTGCGGGGGCTCGTCGGCATCGACATCGTCGGCTGCGACGTGGTCGAGGTCTGCCCGGCCTACGACGGTCCAGGGCAGGTAACGGCCCTCGTGGCGGCCAACGTCGCCCACGATTTCCTGGGCCTGATCGCTCTTCAGAAGAAGCGGAATGGGTAACGCCCCGGAGAGTGCGTTCAGGCGCTTTTGGGGCAGAGAGGACGGGTCATCGTGCAGTTTGCGGCTACGAGTTTGATCGGGGAGTCTTTCGTCGGGGAGGGCGTCAACGCCGCCCACGTCAACGTCGTCATCGGCCGCAAGGGCGGGCCGGTCGAGACGGCCTGGACGACGGCCCTTGCCACGCCCAGGATGGGCCACGCCCCGTTCGTCGCGGTGGTCCGGCCGGGAGTACCGGCCCTGCCTTTCACGCTCTTCGTCAACAAGGCGACGATGGAGGGAGACGCCCACGTCAACCTGACGTTCGGCGCGGCGCAGGCCGGGATCGCGGGCGGGGTAGCCGTCGCCGTCGCCGACGGCATCGTGCCCGCCAAAGAGGCGCGCAATACACTCTGCATCGCGGCCGTCTACGTCAACCCGGAGGCGAACGACGAGGGTGAGGTGTTCGAGAACAACCGGCGCGCGGTAAGGGAGGCCATCGGGGCCGCGGTCGAGGAGACGCCTTCTATCGAGGACGTTCTCTCGCTGGCGGACGCGCCCTCCAACCCGTTCTTCGGGGGGGCCGGGTGAAGATAACGGGCGTCAGGATCTCGCGCGTGGCGCGGGACCTCGACCCCCCTTTCCGGGCCGCTTGGGACCCGGACCCGCGGCGCGTCACGGAGGCGACCCTCGTCTTCGTGGAAACGGACGAGGGGATCACGGGCGTCGGCTCGGGCGATACGATGTCGGACTTCTCCCGCCACGCGCACCACTTTGTCGGCGAGGACCCGATGCGGATGTCCCGCCACGTGAGGGTCCTCGAGACGCTCTCGTTCCACGCGGGCCGGTACTGGCCGGTGGAGGCGGCGCTCTGGGACCTCGTCGGGAAGATCTGCGCCCAGCCCGTCTCTAACCTGTTCGGCGGGGCCACGGACCGGGTGCCGGCCTACGCCTCGACCGGGGCCCTCATGGACCCCTCCGACCGGGCCCGCTCTGCGCTGGCGTGCCGGGACCGCGGTTTCAAGGCGATAAAGCTGCGCGTGGATCCGTGGCGGTTCGGGGAGGGTGTGGAGGCGGTCGAGGCCGTCAGGGAGGCGGTCGGCGGCTCGATGGAGATCATGGTCGACGTCAACCAGGCCTGGCGCATGGCGGGCGACGCCAGGCGCAGCATAGACCCGGCCGCCGCGCGCGAGATAGCCGGACGGCTCCGGGAGCTCGACGTGCTCTGGCTCGAGGAGCCGCTGCCCCTCTCGGACGTCGAAGGCCTCAAGAGCCTTCGCGCCTCGGGCTCGCCGCGGGTGGCCGGGGGGGAGATGTTGCGGACGCCCGAGGAGCTACTGCGTCTTCTGCGGGAGGACGCCCTCGACGTCTACCAGCCGGACGTCGTGCTCTCCGTCGGTATGATGCGCTGCCGCATGATCGCCGAGCTCGCGCTGGCCTCGGGCCGGTGGTTCACCCCGCACACCTGGACCGACGGCGGCATCGGTCTGCTCGCCAACCTGCACGTCACCGCCGGCGTCGGGGGAGGGCCGTACCTGGAGTTCCCCTACGACCCGCCGGGCTGGAGCCCACAAGCGCGGGACTTCCTCCTCGCCGAACCGCTCGACATCGACTCCGAAGGTTATCTCGAAATACCGGATCGGCCCGGGCTCGGCGTCGAGCTGGGCGAGGAGGTCCTGGAGGCCGTCGCAGAGGCCGGTCCAGATACGAACGGGGCCGGAGTGGTGCGGGTGGGGTAGTGGTGGGGCGCGAGGCTCCGCCGAATGGACGTAAATAAACGCGATTACACGGGAGGAAGGGGCTTATGGCGTCTGGCACGCGGGAGCTCTCCAGGCAAGAGTGGACGGGAAGGGCCGCGGCGCTCGAACCCGAGGGCCGGGCCTGGATCGGGGGGCAATATCGCGCGGCCGTCTCCGGCAGGCGCTTCAGGACTATCTCCCCGAGGGACGGGGGCGTGATCGCCGAGGTGGCCGAATGTGACGCGGCCGACGTGGACCTCGCCGTCGAGGCGGCCAGGACGGCCTTCGAGGACGGTCGCTGGGCGAACAAGGCGCCTGCCGAGCGCAAGGAGGTGCTGCTAAGGCTCGCGGGCCTGATCGAAGAGAACCTGGAGGAGCTTGCGCTCGTCGAGTCGCTGGACGTGGGGAAGCCCATAGGTGATGCGCTCTCGGTGGACGTGCCTGGCGCTGCGGGATACTTCAGGTGGTTCGCGGAGGCGGTAGACAAGCGCTACGGCGAGGTCGCGCCGACCGGCGCTGACTCGCTGGCCCTCGTTACGCGCGAGCCGTTCGGCGTCGTGGCCGCGGTCGTGCCGTGGAACTACCCGCTCATCATCACCGCCTGGAAGGCCGCGCCGGCGCTCGCCACGGGCAACTCCGTGGTGTTAAAGCCCGCCGAGCAGTCGCCGCTCTCGGCCCTGATCCTGGGCCGACTGGCCGCCGAGGCCGGCGTGCCCGAAGGCGTCTTCAACGTCGTTCCCGGCTACGGGCCCACGGCGGGCGCCGCGCTCGGCCGCCACCCCGGCGTGGACAAGCTCACCTTTACCGGCTCGACCGAGGTCGGCAAGGCGTTCCTCGGCTACGCCGGGGAATCAAACATGAAGTCCGTCTCCCTGGAGTGCGGCGGCAAGAGCCCGCAGGTGGTCCTCTCCGACGTCCCTGACCTGAAGGAAGCGGCGTCCAGCATCGCCTGGGGGATCTTCTACAACGCGGGTCAGACCTGCCACGCCGGGTCGCGCCTGATCGTCGACCGCGCCATCAAGGACGACCTGCTGCACGAGATCTCGCAGCTCGCAGGAGAGATGCAGCCGAAAGATCCCCTGGACACCACGGCGAAGATGGGGGCCGTGGTCAACGGCGAACAACTGGACCGCGTCCTCGGCTACGTCGAGGTCGGCCGTCGGGAGGGGGCCTCGCTGGCGTTCGGGGGGGATCGGGTTCTGCGGGAGAGCGGGGGTTTCTACGTCGGGCCGACCATCTTCGAGGGCGTCGGTCGCGAGATGCGGATCGCCAACGAGGAGATCTTCGGCCCCGTCTTGAGCGTCCTCGATTTCAAAGACGAGCGGGAGGCGATCTCACTCGCCAACGCCACGAAGTACGGCCTCGCGGCCTCCGTGTGGACCTCGGACATCACCCGCGCCCACCGCGCCGCGAAGGCTCTGCGCGCCGGCACCGTGTGGGTGAACTCCTTCGACGCGAGCGACGCCACGGTGCCCTTCGGGGGCTTCGGCGAGTCCGGCTACGGCCGGGACAAGTCCCTCCACGCCCTCGAGCAGTACGAGCAACTCAAGACGACCTGGATCGAGCTGCCGAACCGCCGGGGATAGGCGCGCGGTTCACGCCGAGAGAGAACGGGGAAGAGCGTGCGGTACACGGGCTCTATCGAGAAGGTGACGGTGATCCTCGCATGACGCTCAGCGCGCAGACTCTCAACCTCGACTTTGGTGGCCGCCTGAGCTTCGGCGTGGGGTCCGTGGACGGGATCGGCGCACTCGTCGCCGCGTGCGGCGGAGAACGAGCTTTCATCGTCACGGACCCCGGCGTGAGGAGGGCCGGCGTCGCGGACCTCGTGCGGCAGAAGATCCCACCGGGGATGGACACCGTCGTGTTCGACGGCGTCACGCCCAACCCGACCACGGACGACGTCGAGGGCGGCACCTCCGCGTTAAAGGACTTCGGGGTAGAGCGGACCGTGCTCGTCGCGGTGGGCGGCGGCTCCGCCATGGACGCGGCGAAGGCCATCTCCCTGCACGCGACCAACGACGGCTCGGCGCGAGACCTCCCAGACCCCGCGAAAGATCTCGCCTCTGGCCTGCCCATCGTGGCGGTCCCAACGACCGCCGGCACGGCGGCCGAGACCAACGGCTTCGGCGTCATCACGGACGTTGTGGGGGAGCGCAAGTTCTACATAGGCCACGAGAGCGTAAGGCCCCGAAGGTGCGTCCTCGACCCCGCTCTGACGGTGGGCCTGCCGCCACAGATCACGGCCGCGACCGGGATCGACGCTTTGACCCACGCCCTCGAAGCGCTCATGTCGCGCAACGCCAACCCCATCGCCGACGGGCTCGCGCTGCACGCCATCGGCATGATCTCCGGCTGGCTTCCAGCGGCCGTCGCCCGGGGGAACGACCTGGAAGCCAGGTCCCAGATGCTTTTCGCCTCCAACCTCGCGGGGCAGGCTTTTGCGACCGGCACGGGGCTTGGCCTCTGCCACGCCATCGCCCACCCGCTCGGCGCGAGGCTGGGCGTGTCGCACGGCGTCGCCATCGCCGGCGTGCTGCCGGGCGTGCTGCAGTTCAACCTGCCCGTGAGCGTGGAGAAGATCTCGCAGGCCGCCCCCAACCTCGGCGTAGCCGGGGCACCGTCTCGCGAGGGGAGCGCGAGGGCGGCCGTCGAGGCCGTGAGGAATCTTATCGTCCGGGTGATGGGAGGGAGCGTCCTGGCGGACGTGACGGTGGACGGCGGGATGCTCGCCCTGATCGTCCAGGACTGTTTGAGAGACCCCGTGATCCTGAACACGCCGCGGATGCCGTCGTTCGACGAGGTGGAGGGGATCTTGCAGGGCGCCATCCTCCAGCGG
>CADCUW010000604.1:0-2873 GCA_902805985.1 uncultured Rubrobacteraceae bacterium | reverse complement strand
GGTGGACGGCGGGATGCTCGCCCTGATCGTCCAGGACTGTTTGAGAGACCCCGTGATCCTGAACACGCCGCGGATGCCGTCGTTCGACGAGGTGGAGGGGATCTTGCAGGGCGCCATCCTCCAGCGGGTTCAGCACCCGGCGTAGAATGTCCCCGGCACCAGCACGTATAGGTGGAGGTACCAGATGATCCTACCCGGACTGGTCGAGCAACTCTTCGTCGGCGGCGAGTGGGTGGACGCCTCCGCCTCCGGCAACACCTTCGACGTGACGAACCCCGCCAACGGCGACACGCTGGCAACACTACCCGACGCCGGGCGTGAGAAGATGCGCCGGGCGATAGACGCCGCCGCTGCCACGCAAGACGGGTGGGCCGCCACCACGGCCGCGTACCGGACCGGGATCATGCGCCGGGCGGCCCGCGGCGTCGGGCGCGTCTTCCGCCTGGCCGAGAATCTTCAGTATGGCATCATGGGGGCGAACGACGGGATGCCATCGGCCGCGCAGGTGAAGGAGTCAGGCGTCGGGCGCGAGGGCGGGCACCAGAGGATCGAGGAGTACCTGGACATCAAGTACGTCTCCGTGGGCGGCATCTCGGGACGTAGAACCCGGTGCGCCCCTGCGAGTATACTGGAATGAGTTAGGCCGACAGGAAGAGGTGGCGAGGATGCTCGATTCCGCGAGGATCAAGACGGAGATACCGGGGCCGAAGAGCCGGGCGTTGATGGAGCGGCGGCACAGGGCCGTGACCTCGGGCGTGGGCATAGCCACCCCGATGTTCGCCGAGGAGGCGAAGGGCGCCTTGCTTACGGACGTGGACGGCAACACGTTCATAGACTTTGGCGGCGGCATCGGCGTCATGAACATCGGGCACGCGAACAGCCGGGTGGTCGAGGCCGTAAAGAGCAAGGCGGAGCAGCTCACCCACACCTGCTTCTACGTCACGGAGTACGAGGAGTACATAGAGCTCGCCGAGAGGCTCAACGCTATCGTCCCCGGTAGCTCGGAGAAGCGGTCCTTCTTCGTCAACTCCGGGGCCGAGGCGGTGGAGAACGCCGTCAAGATCGCGCGCTACTACACCGGCCGCCCGGCGGTCATAGCCTTCGAGAACTCCTTCCACGGCCGGACCATGTTCGCCATGACCCTCACAGGCAAGACCGATCCGTACAAGAAGGGCTTCGGGCCTTTCGTCCCAGAGGTCTACCGGGTACCGTCCCCGTATGCGTACAGGTGTCCGTCGGGCAAGGACTGCTCCGGCGGCTGCCAGGGAGATTGCTTCGGGTCCATAGAGAAGGCGTTCGTGAGCACCGTCCATCCGAGCAGCGTGGCGGCGATCATCGTCGAGCCGGTGAGCGGGGAGGGCGGGTTCATACCGTTCCCGGACTTCTACCTGCGGCAGTTGCGCGAGCTCTGCGACGAGCACGGGATCGTGATGATCGTGGACGAGGTGCAGACGGGCTTCGGGCGGACGGGCAAGATGTTCGCCATAGAGCACTCAAGTGTGGAGCCTGACATCATGATCACGGCCAAGAGCATGGGCGGCGGGTTGCCCATAGCAGGCGTTACGGGGAAGGCCGAGATCATGGACTCCGTCCACTCAGGCGGCCTCGGCACCACCTACGGCGGCAACCCCATAGCGTGCGCCGCGGCGCTGGCCGTCCTCGACACCTTCGAGGAGGAGGACCTGTTGGCCCAGGGCGTCCGCCTCGGAGAGAGGGTCATGTCCGCCATGCGCGAGATCCAGGATAAACACCCCGATTTCGTCGGCGACGTCAGGGGACTCGGCCCGATGGCCGCCATGGAGTTCGTCACCGACGCCGGGACCAAGACCCCGGACAAGGAGCGAAACGCAAAGATCGTGCAGGCCGCCCTGCAGGAGGGCCTGCTCCTCCTCACCGCCGGCCAGTACGGCAACTGCATCCGAACCCTCATGCCGCTCAACATCAACGACGACGAGCTCGAAGAGGGCCTCGCCATCCTCGGCCGCGCCATAGACTCGGTCGCCTAGAGAAGACGGCAGACGCAGGGGCGCCTCGTGAGGCGCCCCTGCGAGGTTTAGGTCCGGGTGCTCCGTCTAGCCCGGGACGCGGGCGAACGTGTCGGGGTGCGGGCCCGTGCGGCCCTCCTCGCCGCGGTCGAGCGCGGTGATCTCGTCCATCTCGTCCGGGCCAAGCTCGAAGTCAAAGAGGTCGAAGTTCTCCCCTATGCGCGACGGCGTCACCGACTTCGGGAAGACGATGTCGCCGCGCTGGACGTGCCACCTGAGGACCACCTGGGCCGGCGTCTTGCCGGCCTTCTCGGCTATCCGCGTGATGGCGGGGTCCTCGAGCACCCCGCCCTGCGCTATGGGCGACCACGCCTCGGTTGCGATGCCGTGCTCCTGACCGTAGCCGCGGACGGTGTCGTTCGTGAGGTAGGGATGCACCTCGATCTGGTTCACCGCCGGCACCGTGTCGGTCTCGGAAGCCAGTCGCTCGAGGTGCTCTATCTGGAAGTTGGACACGCCGATGGAGCGGGTCCTGCCATCGTTCTTGAACTCCTCCAGCGCCTTCCAGGTAGACACGTAGTCGCCGTTATCGACCGTGGGCAGGGGCCAGTGAATGAGGAACAGATCTACATAGTCGAAGCCGAGTTCGGAGAGCGTCGTGTCAAAGGCTTTGCGGGCATCTTCGGGGTCGTGAAACGCGTTGCTCAGCTTGCTGGTGACGAAGATGTCGCCGCGGTTCAAGCCCGAGGCGCGGATGGCCTCGCCGACCTCTCTCTCGTTGCCGTACATCTGCGCGGTGTCGATGTGCCGGTAGCCGATCCCGAGCGCCTCGCCCACCGCCTGCGCGGTGTCGCCCGGCTCTATCTGGTAGACCCCGAAACCGAGCTG
>CADCUW010000603.1 GCA_902805985.1 uncultured Rubrobacteraceae bacterium | reverse complement strand
CGACGGAGAGGCCCCCGACGGCGTAGCCGGGGAAGCCTATCTCGACGGTCCGCTCCAGGCTCTCGGCGCGAAGGTCCTTGTGGAGCCCGCCCTGCACGATCCCGAACAGGGCCTGATCCTCCCTGCCGTGCGCCTTCTTGCACCGCTCCGCCCAACGGGCCGTCCGGCGTAACGACTCGGCATGGTACTCGCGGCCGGCGTTGGCGGGCGGGCACTCGTCGAGGACCATGGCGACGTCCGCGCCGAGGTCCTCCTGCACCCTCGTCGTGAGCTCCGGCGTGAACTCGTGGACGGAACCGTCGTAGACGGAGGCGAACCTGACGCCACCTTCGCCGATCCGGCGCGTCTTCGCGAGCGAGAAGACCTGGAACCCGCCGGAATCGGTGAGCATCGGCCCGTCCCAGCCGCTGAAACCACGGAGCCCCCCCGCCTCCCGCACGATGTCGGCCCCAGGGCGCAGGTAGAGGTGGTAGGTATTGCCGAGTACGACGCCCGCGCCGGCGCCGCGCAGGTCCCCGGGCGTGAGGCCCTTGACCGTGCCCTTGGTGCCCACCGGCATGAACGCTGGCGTCTCGGCCGGGCCGTGGGGGGTGTGGAGGACGCCCGCCCGGGCCTCCCCGTCGGTGGCGGTTACCTCTATGGAGACGGGGGCGCCTATAGGGTACGGCCCCCGTTGAGGATCAGCATGGCATCCCCGAAGGAGTAGAAGCGGTACTCCTCCTCGACGGCCACCCGATAGGCCCTCCGGACGAGATCCGACCCCCCGAAACTCATCACCATCGCGAGCAGCGTCGACCGCGGCAGGTGGAAGTTGGTCAACAGGGCGTCCACGACCCGCCACCGGTAGCCGGGATAGACGAACAACCGCGACTCCCCGGACCTCTCGCCCGTCCCGGCCCAGGTCTCCAGCGTCCGGGCGACGGTGGTACCAGCGGCGACCACCCGCCCCGCGCCCTGGACCGCCCTGGCCGCGTCCTCCGGCACGTTGTAGCGCTCGGCGTGCATCCGGTGGTCCTCCAGCCTCTGCGTCCTGACCGGCAGGAAGGTCCCCGTCCCGACGTGCAGGGTGACGCGCGCCAGCTCGGCGCCGGCGCGCTCCGCCCCCTCCAGCACCCCATCCGTAAAGTGGAAGCCGGCCGTAGGTGCTGCTGCGGAGCCCGGCTCCCTGGCGTACACGGTCTGGTAGCGCGCCTCCGCCTCCGGCGTCGCCTCGATGTACGGCGGCAGGGGCATCTTTCCGTGTTCTTCGAGCAGGCCCGGCACGTCCGGGGCCGAGACGGACCAGCGCCCTTCTCCCAGGTTCTCCACAAGGTCGAGCTTCGTGTCGCCGGCCACGAGCCGCAGGCCAGACTTTAGCCGTTTGGCCGGGCGCGCCAGGACCTCCCAGGCGTTGCCCCGGTCGGGACCGAGGTCGCGCAGAAAGAGCAGCTCGACCTCGCCGCCGGTCGGCTTGCGGACCTTGAGGCGGGCCGGCAGGACCTTCGTCTCGTTCAGGACGAGGGCGTCGCCGGGGCGCAGGAACGAGGGTAGCTCGTGGAAGGTGCGGTGCTCGATAGTCTTGTCGGCCACATCCACGACCATCAGACGGGAGGCGTCGCGGGGTTCGGCCGGGGCCTGGGCGATCAGGGCCTCGGGGAGATCGTAGTCGAGGTCGGAGGTGAGCAAGCTAGCGGCGCAGGAGGACGTTCAGGACGATGGTGCCCACAACGGAGAGCAGAATCATGAGCCCTATCGGGAAGTAGACCGTTAAGTTCCCCCGTCTGAACACGAGGTCGCCCGGCAGCCGGTCGAGACCCAGCCGCCCGAACAGCAGGAAGAGGCCACCGAGCGCGAGCAAAACCAGTGCCCCTGCGATGAGCAGCCTCCCAAAACCCTCGTATCCCATACCCATATTCTATTTGCCCCGGGGTATTTCTCCAAACCCGGCGTAACCCCCAATTTCGCTTGTACGGTTGGCGACTTTTCGTGTAGCCTGCCTGGCATCTCTAGATGGTCTTACGGGGGTCCCGCGCCGCACGCGGTCTCTGTTCGCACGGTACAGGCAGATGGAGGGAGAGTCCCTGGATCAAACAGGTCGAGAGGTATGCCAGGTAGCAGACCTGGTAAGAGGGTCGCATCGGATGCTCCCCGCGGAGCACGGAGAACCGGGAGAAAGCATTGCGTAGGAGATATTGGCTTTGTGTGGTGACGCTCGGCGCGCTTATGGTCGCGCTGGCCGGGGTAGCCCTGGCGCACCCTGAGGCGGACGGCGGGATAGACGCCGAAGACGGCGCCCACGACCTCCACCAGCACGGCGATACGGCCGGCCACCTGCCGGCCACGAACGAGAACGTTGACGTCGTATCCAAGCTAAAGCTCGAGAACGTCGTGCCGGAGAAGATCGCGGACGTTGGCGTGCACAAGGGCTACGCCTACCTGGCCGCGTGGGGCTCGGTCACCTGCGAGGACAACGGCGTGCACGTCGTGGACATCCGGGATGCCGCGAACCCGAAGGAGATCAAGTTCATCCGCTCCAAGCCGGGCAGCTACCCCGGCGAGGGCATCCAGACCGTCAGCATCACGACCCCGAAGTTCAGGGGCGACATCCTGGTCAGCAACAACGAGAAGTGCAACGAGAACACCGGCTACGGCGGCGTCAACCTCTACGACGTGACGCGGCCGAACAAGGCGCTGCCCCTGTTCGAGGGGGCCGGCGACACCAGCGGGGCCAACGGCGTGAAGCGCAAGAGGGCCAACGCCATCCACAGCGCCTTCGCCTGGGACGCCGGCAACAAGGCCTACGTCGTCATCGTGGACAACGCCGAGGCGACCGACGTGGACATCCTCGACATCACCGACCCGCGCTCGCCCAGGCAGATCGCCGACATAGACCTCGCCGAGAGGTTCCCACAGATACTGCAGGCCGCCCCGTCTAACCTCGGTGAGGTCTTCCTACACGACATGGTCGTCAAGGAGATAGACGGCCACCAGGTCATGCTCGCCTCTTACTGGGACGCCGGTTACGTCGCGCTGAACGTTGATGACCCGGCTAACCCCGAGTACATCGGCGACACCGACTTTAACAACCCCGACCCCGAGGCGTCGGAGAGCGGTTTCACCGTGCCGCCCGAGGGCAACGGCCATCAGGCGGAATTCAATGAGGACAACAGCCTGGTCATCGGGGCCGACGAAGACTTCGCTCCGTTCGCCCTCCAGGCGAAGAACGTGACCGACGGCACCGACCTCACGGCGGGCCAGGGCAGCGGCACCAAGAAGCTCGAAGAGGGAGAGACGATCACCGGCGAGTCCGTCTACTTCGGTCGCGGCTGTAACGGCGACCCCAGCGCGGGCGCGGGCGGCGGATCGCAGATCGCCGTCGTCGAGCGCGGCCTGTGCACCTTTACCGAGAAGATCGCGAACGTCGAGGCGGCCGGAGGCTACAAGGCCGTGCTCGTCTTCAACCGGACCGGCACGGATGCCTGCGACGCCTCGCTCGGAATGAACGTTGACGGCGGCATCCCGGCGTTCGGCGTCGCCCCCCGAGGGCAGGGCTTCGCCATCTTCAATCAGCCGTACGACAACGACGCCTGCCTCTCGGGCACAGCGCCGGAGCTGCTGCCGGTCGAGCCCGGCACCACGGGCGACACGCTGACGTTCGCGTCGTACTTCGACGGCTGGGGCTACGTGCACCTGTACGACAACTCGGGTGGCAAGATGGCCGAGTTGGACACCTACGCCATCCCCGAGGCCCACGACCCCGAGTACGCCTCCGGTTTCGGAGACCTCTCGATTCATGAGGTCGCGACCTCCCGCGAGGACTCCAAACTCGCGTACTTCTCCTACTACTCTGGCGGTTTCCGGATCGCGAGGGTCCAGGACAACGAGCTCGTCGAGGTCGGTCGCTTTATAGACGAGGGCGGCAGCAACCTTTGGGGCGTCGAGGTCTTCGAGCAGGACGGCAAGGAGTACGTCGCCGCGAGCGACCGCGACTTCGGACTGTACATCTTCGAGTACACGGGCAACTAGCAACACACCCCGCGTTCTCGACTTTCTGGCGGCCCTCCGGGGCCGCCTTTTTGCGCCTGCCCGCCAGGGACTCCAGAACGATGCCCCCGTGGTACATTCGCGCCATCATGCACCGCCACGCGAGAACGGCCGCCTAGCTTGAAGCCCTCCGGCCTCTTGCCGTTGCTGGCGGTCATCCTCATGGCGGCGGTTCCAGCGGCGTGCGGCCAGGAGCCACCCCCGCCCCCCAACCCGGATCTCTCCTCTGACCTGCGGGATTCGGTGACGGTCGAGGGTGTTCTCGGGCACGCCAAACGCTTCCAGGCCATCGCCGACGAGCACGGCGGCAACCGCGCCGCCGGTACCCTCGGCTACGACGCCTCGGCCGAGTATGTCGCGGGCGAACTCAGGCGGGCCGGCTACGAGGTGGAGGTCCAGTCCTTCGAGCTGCCCGGTTACGCCGTGATCCGGGAGGCCGACCTTGACATCGCGGGAACCCCGGTAGCGGCGACGGACTTCGCCCTCATGGAGCGCTCGGCGGACGGCGAGGTCGCGGCCGGGCTAGAGCCCGTGGACGCCCGCGGCGCCACGAGCGGGTGCGACGCGAAGGATTTTGGGGAATTTTCGGACGGCAACGTCGCGCTTCTGCGCCGCGGCACCTGCACTTTCAGGACGAAAGCCGAGAATGCACAGAGGGCTGGCGCGTCCGCGGTACTCATCTTCAACGCGGGCGAGGCCGGCGGGGAGGTGTTGCGGGGCTCGCTCGGGGGACCCGGCATCGGCATACCCGGCATCGGCATACCCGTGATCGGCACTGGCGGGTCGTTCGGGGAGAGGCTGCTGGCGCGCGAAGAGATGCCGAGGGTACGCGTCTTTGCGGCCGAGGGCGGGGACACCAGCACTACCAACGTCATAGCCCAGACGCCGGGAGGAGATGCGGAGAATACCGTGATGGTGGGGGCGCACCTGGATTCCGTGCCGGAGGGACCCGGCATCAACGACAACGGCTCGGGGTCGGCGACGGTGCTGGAGATGGCGATCCAGCTCGCCGAGCTGGACGCGGAGCCCCGCAACCGCGTCCGCTTCGCGTTCTGGGGGGCCGAGGAGGTCGGCCTCGTCGGATCGCGCCACTACGTCGAGGGGCTGGGGGAAGAGGAGATCGAGGACATCTCCGCTTACCTCAACTTCGACATGACCGGCTCTCAGAACTTCGTAAGCTCCGTCTACGAGGGGCCGGACGAGGTGGAAGAGGTCTTCGACTCGTATTTCGAGAACAAGGGCATACAGGTCGAGACGAACTCGGCGCTCGACGGCCGCTCGGACCACGGCCCTTTCCAGGGCGAGGGCGTCCCCACCGGAGGCCTCTTCTCGGGTGCGGGTGGCACCAAGACGGAGCGGCAGGAGGAGGGATTCGGCGGGGAGGCGGGAGTCCCCTTCGACGCCTGCTACCACCGGGCCTGCGACGACATAGACAACCTGAGCGAGGAGTCCCTCGACACGCTCTCGGACGCCGCGGCGCACGCCACCGCGGTCCTGGCCGAGAGAGGCGACCCCTGAGGAGGCGGCCTAACGGCCCCTTCACACGGACCACCCCGGGAGCGCCGCGGTCCGTCGAGCTGTCAGCAGGTACGCGGCGTAAGGGAGACTCCTCTAAGCCTCGGGGCCGTCCAACTCGGCCAGCAGGCCCTCGACGTCCAGGGGAGCCGTCACCATGGCGAGGCCGCCTTCGGGGGTGCGGGGCCACTCGTCGCGCGGACGGTCCCTGTAGAGTTCGACGCCGTTTCCGTCGGGGTCGCTCAGGTAGAGGGCCTCGGAGACGCCGTGGTCGGAGGCGCCCTCCAGGGGGTACTCGGCTTCGATCAGCCAGCTGAGGGCCCGGGCAAGGTCGCGCCGCTCGGGGTAGAGGATGGCGAGGTGGAAGAGGCCGGCCGAGCCGCGGGGGGCGGGCGGGGCGTTGCGGCTCATCCAGGTGTTCAGGCCGATGTGGTGGTGGTACCCGCCCGCCGAGAGGAAGACCGCGTCCTCGCCGTACCACTGCATAACCTCGAAGCCGAGGATGTCCCGGTAGAACCCGAGGGCGCGCTCGATGTTCGCCACCTTCAGGTGGACGTGGCCTATCCGCGTCTCCGGGCTGACACGATGGGCCCGTTCTCTCTTCTGCATAAGAGATCTTCCTCTCGTCGAGATCCCACCAATTCTACCCCGCCAGGATCGGGCGCCGCCCGTAGCCTTCTCCCTCATTGGCCTTTCGCGTTCACCAGTACGACGCCCGAGACGGTTATCGCGCCCCCGATAACGGAGAGCAGGGTGGGGACCTCGCCGAGCCAGATCCAGGCGATAACGAACGCGAGGCCAGGCACCAGATACAGAAAGCTCGTCGCGTTCGACGCCGGCATCCGGGCGAACGCGTAGCCGAGGGCGAGGTAGGCGATCACGGTCGGAAAGACCCCGAGGTAGACCACACTCAAAGTGGCCCCTAATGACGCGTCGGCTACGGCCCCGGGCAGACCCGGCGCGAACACCAGCATGACGAGCGTGCCGGCCCAGATGGCGTAGGTCGTGAAGCGCAGCGACCCGTACTTCGCGAGGTACGACCTCTGGAAGACGAAGAACAGGCTCTCGGAGACGGCGGCCAGCAGGATCGGCAGGGCTCCAGGGTCGAGGCCCAGAGCCCCGCCCTCGCCCAGTGAGATCAGGGCGACCCCGCCGAAGCTGACCAGGGTGCCGATCCAACCCAGCAAGCCCAGCCGCTCCCCGAGAAACGCCACCGCGAGCAGGGCCGTAAAGACCGGCACCGAGGCGATGATGAGGCTCGCGGACCCCGCCTCGACGGTGACCTCCCCAAAGGAGAGCCCGACGTGATAGCCGAAGAACCCGAGGAACCCGCCGAGAAGGACCGCCGGCACATCGCGCCAATCCGGCGGCGGCATGCGCGCCGCGACCGCGTAGAGGAGAAGCAGGGCGGATCCGACCAGGAACCTGAGCAGCGCCAGGTGCCCCGGCGTGTACCCCTCAAGGCCGGCCCGAATCGCCGCGAAAGCCGAGGCCCAGATCACGACCGTGACCCCGAGGGCGGCCCCCACGCGGATGTCCCCGTACCCCCTCACACCTTCAAGTCTACGGCAACGCCCCCGTCCCCTTCGCGTGGGGCTACCGCAACGAAAGGCCCGGTTCGTCCTCAGCCGCATACAGGAGGCATCGGTGACGCTCGAGATGCCGTACCCCGTGGAGCCCAGGGTGACGCGCTGGGGCTGCGCCCTCTCCGGCGGCGGCTGGTGCGGCGAGGGGCGGCGCAGCAGCAGGGAAGACCTGGCATCGTACTCGAACTCCGGCTACTACTACGACGCGGGGACGGGACGGCTCTACCTCAAGATCCACAACGGTGAGGGCACCGAGTACAACGAGCTCAAGATCGAGCCGAAGACCCCTTGGAGCGTCTCCCGCTGGCACGACGGTCCCACGGTCCATATACTCGGCGGTAGGTAGGACGACCCGAGATAGTGGGAGAACTCATGGAGACCGTAGATACCCGCCACAAGAGCCGCCGCATTCTCGACGGGCGCGACCGGGCGCCCGCCCGCTCCTACCTCAAGGGGATGGGCTTCTCGGATGAAGACCTTAGCCGACCCATCGTCGGGGTGGCCCACTCCTGGATCGAGACGATGCCATGCAACTTCAACCACCGCCACCTCGCCGAGAAGGTGAAGGAGGGCATCAGGGAGGCCGGCGGCACCCCGATGGAGCTGAACACCATCTCCATCTCCGACGGCATCACGATGGGGACCCAGGGGATGAAGACGAGCCTGGTCTCCCGAGAGGTCATCGCCGACTCCATCGAGCTCGTCGGCCGCGGCCACATGTTCGACGCGATCGTCACCCTCGTCGGCTGCGATAAGACCATCCCCGCAGCGGCCATGGCCCACGTCCGCCTCGGCATCCCCGGCGTCATCGTCTACTCCGGCTCGATACAGCCGGGACGCTTCAAGGGCCACGACGTCACCATCCAGGACGTCTTCGAGGGCGTCGGCGCCAACGCCGCCGGCAAGATGTCCGACTCGGACCTGCTGGAGCTCGAAGAGGGCGCCTGCCCCGGCGCCGGCGCGTGCGGCGGCCAGTTCACCGCAAACACCATGGCGATGGCGCTCGAGTTCCTGGGCCTCTCCCCCTTCGGCTCATCCAGCCCGCCCGCCCTCGACGGCCGCAAGGACGAGGCCTGCGTCGAGGCCGGAAAACTCGTCATGCGCCTGCTGGAGAACGGCCTCGACCCCAAACGGATTCTCACCCGCGAGTCTTTCGAAAACGCCATAGCGGCCGGGGCGGCCAGCGGCGGCTCGACCAACCTGGTTTTGCACCTCCTCGCCATAGCCCGCGAGGCCGGCATCCCGCTCGACATAGACGACTTCGACCGCGTCAGCGAGAAGACCCCCATCATCGCCGACCTCAAGCCCGGCGGGCGCTACACGGCCGTTGACCTCGACCGGGCCGGCGGGACGCGCCTCTTCGGCAAGCACCTCATGGACGGCGGCCTCCTCCACGGCGACGAGCTGAACGTCTCGGGCAAGACCATCGCCGAAGAGGTCGCCGACGCCGAGGAGGACGAGGGGCAGGACGTGGTTGCGACCGTCGAGCACCCCTTGCGCTCCTCGGGCGGGCTCGTGATCCTCAAGGGCAACGTCGCCCCCGAGGGTTGCGTGGTCAAGGTGGCGGGCTACACGCGCCTCCACCACACGGGCCCCGCGCGTGTCTTCGACTCGGAAGAGGAGGCTATGGCGGCCGTGCAGGAGGGCGCGATAGTCGCCGGGGACGTCGTCGTGATCCGGTACGAGGGACCCCGCGGCGGTCCCGGCATGCGCGAGATGCTCGGCGTCACCGCAGCCCTCGTCGGCCAGGGCCTCGGCGAGACGGTCGCCCTCCTCACGGACGGCCGCTTCTCCGGCGCCACCCGCGGCCTCATGGCGGGCCACGTCGCCCCAGAGGCGGCCCACAGGGGACCCATAGCCGCCCTCCGGGACGGCGACACAGTGACCTTCGACATCGAGAACCGCACCCTGAACGCGGACCTCGACGCCGCGGAGATCGAAGGCCGCCTCGCAAGCTGGGAAGAGCGCATCCCACCCTTCTCTACGGGCGTCATGGCGAAGTACGCCGCCCTCGTCTCCTCCGCCTCCAAGGGCGCCATCACCGACGCGGCCCTCGGCGCCGGGTAGCCCTACCGCCCCCATGAGCCCGCCGCGGCGGCGAGGTTCTCTCGGGCAGCGGTCCGGAAGCTCGACGTTGGCCCGCCCGCGCGTACCGACAGGCTTCGGAGAGCTTTGATCCCTCTCTTCCCGGCCAAGAGCATAGGGACCATACGAAATCCCGCATCCTGACTTCGGCGAAGGGCCCCTCTAAGGGGTTGGGTCAGTAGTGTGGGATGGACGCCGGCACCGCGGAGGCCTCCTGGTCCTTGGCCATAAGCCGCGCCCCGGATCACGCGCCGCTATCCCGCCCTACGGTTCCACCGCGCCTCCCGGGCGCCAGAAGAGCTAGCGCCGCCCCAACGAGGAGCGTGCCCGCAGGGGCGAGGCGGGCCAAGGGCTGGTCCGCGAGGGACGGCTCTGAATCGTTTGTGATCCTTTCTGGCAGGCCACGGTCGCCGGCCGCATCTACGAGGAAAGGCTGCACGAGCAGGACGGCCGCGATCCCCAGGGCGGCGACGAGCATCAGCAGGGCGCCGCGCCGCGTCCGGTGCCTGAAGACGAGCCAGGCTCCCCCGGCCCCCGCGGCGCAGAACGCGACAGCCGCCGCCATCGTACCGACAAAGGCCAGGTCCACGAGGTTCGGCGAGGGATCGCCCGAGAGCAGCACGATGGCGACCCAGCCGAGCGCCGCCAGGAGGCACACGACCGCCCCCAGCGCCGCCCCGGCCCCGCCGATGGCGGCCGCCGCCAGTCGCACGTGGGTCCGCCATCCGACCTCCTCTGTCTCTCTTACCGGCCGCAACGCACCTAGGAACCTTCCGCTTC
>CADCUW010000602.1 GCA_902805985.1 uncultured Rubrobacteraceae bacterium | reverse complement strand
TCGAAGATGCTCTACGCGGACGGCGTCTCCTTCGAGGCGCTGGTGGCGTTCAGGGCCGTGGTCGGGTGGCTGGCCGTGATGGGTTTTCTCGTCGCCACCGGCGGGATGCGCAGGCTCCGGGTTCCGCGCCGGGACCTCGTGTTCCTGGTCCCATTGGGCCTCGTCGGGATCGGGCTCTTCTACCTCTTCTACTTCTACACGGTGAGGGAAAGCGCGGTTGGAACGGCCGCGGTCTTGCTCTACAGCTCCCCGGCCTTCGTGGTGCTGCTGGCGTGGCTCTTTCTCGAAGAAGGGCTCGGCCCAGCCAAGCTCGTCTCGCTCGGCCTGACCATAGGCGGGGTCCTTCTCGTCGCGGGCGCGTACGACCCGGCGAACCTCGAGGTTACCCCGACGGTGCTGGCGACCGGGCTGCTCGCGGGGCTCACCTACGGCCTGTACTCGATCTTCGGCCGCCCCGTGGCCGGACGGCTCGGGCCGGCCGTGATCCTCTCCTACGCCCTGTTCTTCGGCGCGGTCTTACTCTCCCTGGCCGCCGTCCCCACGGTCGACACCCTGACGGGCCTTCCCTCCACCTCCTACGCGGTGCTCCTGATGCTCGCGGTCGTGCACACGACGCTGGCGTTTGCGCTCTACACCTTCGGGCTCGGACGCCTGGGGGCTGGACGGGCGGCGATCGTGGCGACCGTCGAACCGGTGGTTGCCGGCGTCCTTGGTACGGTCCTGCTGGGCGAGGAGCTGACGGCCCCGAAGGTCGTCGGGGCCGCGCTCGTGGTCTCGGGGGCGGTTTTGGCCCAGGTCAGGTTCCGAAAAACGACCCCGGCGGAGATGAAGCCGTGAAGCTCCCGAATGCCTGGAGGACCGCGGAGAACCCGTCGTGGCCCCGCTCAGCCAAAGCGGGTACTATGGCCCCACGCAAAGGACGTTTACCGCGAAGGGTTCGCATGACTCGCACAACCCCGCCTGGCAGAGGCCGCGGGAGGGGCGCGGGAGAAGCCTCCCCGGGTGGACCGCGGGAGGCGGGACCGGGGGGTTCTCCGGCACCGACGGATAGAGGAGGAGCGCCGTGCCGATAGAGTTCAAGGGTGGCGGTTCGGGCTACTCTCTGGGGGTCGAGGAGGAGCTCCACATCGTGGACGCCACGACCGGAGAGCTCGTCCCGAAGATCGAGGACGTCATGGCCCGGCTCCCGAAGGAGCTGTGCGAGTTCGTCTCCTACGAGCTCTTCCAATCCGTGCTTGAGATAAAGACCCCGCCCTGCGCCACCGCCGCCGACACGGAGAGGCACCTGCGCGAACTCAGGGGCCGCGTCGGGTCATGGGCCGCCGCCTGCGGCGCCTCCCTCGCCTCGGCCGGGACCCACCCCTTCAGCCGCTACCGCGACCAGAAGGTCACGGAGCAGGAGCGCTACACCAAGGTCATAGAGACCCTGCGTTGGGTGGCCGAGAGGGAGGTGATCTTCGGTCAGCACGTCCACGTCGCCGTGCCGGACGAAGAGAAGGTCATCGAGGCCCACAACCGCCTCTCCGAGCACGCCCCCCTCCTCCTCGCCCTCTCCGCCAACTCCCCCTTCTGGCAGGACTTCGACACGGGCTTCGAGTCGTGCCGGGTCAAGATCTTCGAGACCTTCCCCCGCGCCGGCCTCCCCCCCGCCTTCCCAAACTGGGAGTCCTTCGAAGATTACGTGGACCTCATGGTCCGCTCGGGGGCCATGGACGACTACACCTACTGCTGGTGGGACGTCCGCCCGCACCCGAACATAGGGACCATAGAACTGCGCATCCTCGACTCCCAGACGAACCTGAAGTACGCCACGGCGCTGACGGCCCTCACCCAGTGCGTCGTCGCCCACGCCCTCGAAGAGCTCGAACCTAAAGGTCCTTACAACAGGGACCTTGCCGAGGAGAACAAGTGGCGGGCCTCCCGCCACGGCATGGACGCCACCTTCTACGACGCGGCCACAGACACGACCGTCCCTGCCAGGGACATAGCCCGCGACCTCATCGAGCGGCTCACCCCCCACGCCCAGGACCTCGGCTGCGAGGCGGAGCTAGAGGGCGTGCTCGAGATAATCGAGGGCGGCACCGGCAGCCAGCGCCAGCGCGAGGTCTACGAGAACAGCGGCGACTTTCTCGACGTGGTCGCGTTCCTTATAGAGGGGACGAGGCCGGCGCTCGCCGAGGAGCAGAGCTAGGCATTAGGTTCTGAGGTTCTAGGTTCTGAGGTATTGGGTCGTCTGGTTCGGCGGCTGGTCTAGCGCGTACCAGACGACGTCGCTGTTTCGCCAGCGGGTCTCGCCACGTAGGGTGAGGCCGGTCTTCTCGGCGACGCGTCGGGAGGCCGTGTTCTCGGGTTGGATGATGCTTATGATGCGTTTCAGCCTTAGCGTCTCCAACCCATAGGCCACGCTGGCCCTCGCCGCCTCGGTGGCCAGGCCGCGTCCCCAGAAGGCGTGGTCCAGCCTCCACCCGACCTCGGTCTTGTGTTCGCCTTCGGCCCAGTCCTACTGGTGGGCGAGCCCGGCGAAGCCGATGAACGTCCCGCCAGCCCTCTACTCCAGCGCCAAGAGTCCGAAGCCCCGCTCCTCCCAATGCCTTAAGAAGCGCGAGACCTGCTCCGCGCTCTGCTCCCGCCCAAGGGTCAAACCGGACCCGATAAACC
>CADCUW010000601.1 GCA_902805985.1 uncultured Rubrobacteraceae bacterium | reverse complement strand
CGTACCTGCACGCCATGATGGCGGCCGGCATTATCGTCTCGGCCGTGGGGGACGAGCTCGTGATCGCGCACCCGACGGAGGTGCTGCCCGCCCCCGAGATCGCTGTCGTCGTGGCCGGTCCGGGGCTTTACCTCCTCGCCCACGCCCTCTTCCGCCGCAGGATGACCGGGTCCTGGGGCCGCAAGCGCCTCTTCGGGGCCTTCGGGTGCTTCGCCGTGGGCGCCGCCGGGCCTTTCGTGTGGGGGATCGTGCTCTCCGGGCTCGTCCTGGCGGTGCTGGCGACCGTGATAGTCTCGGAATACCTCTCCGGCGTCAGGCGCGCCCGCCAGGGAGAGCCCACACCCCTCGAACGCCTCGAAGCCTCGGCTACCCGCGATCCGGCCTGACCGGGACCGGAGGACCCCGCTAACGGGCGAAGGTGCCGGTCCCGGCGGACGGCGCCGCCTCTTTCGTGGCCGGGACCACCGGGAACTGGCGCGCCATCACGGCGTCCCAGGCGCGGTCCGGTAGCAGCCGGCGTATCCAGGAGTAGACGTGGGCGCTTATCCCCACTTTGTAGCGGGTCCGCGGCCGGTCGGCCTTTACCGCCCGCAGGATCACCCCCGCCGCGTCCCCGGCCCCGACGATGCCGTAGCCCCCGCCCGCGAACATCCGCTCGGTCGTGCGGGCCATGTTCTCCTTGAAGGCCGCGTAGGGACTCCCGGGACCGGTGTCGCGCATGGTTGCGTTGATCTTGGCGGCGAAGGGGGTGTGGACGCCGGTCGGCTGGATGAGCACCACGTCCACCCCAAAGGCCCCAACTTCCATCCGCATCGCGTCCAAGAGCGCCTCGACGGCGTACTTGCTCGCGTGGTACGCGCCAGCCCCCGGTGCCACGAACGTGCCGCCCACCGAACCGACGTTCACGATCTTCCCATACCCCCGCCCGCGCATGCCGGGCAAAACCAACTGCCCCATCCGCAACAGCCCGAACACGTTGGTCTCGAACTCGCGGCGCACGTCTTCAATGCTCAACTCCTCGGCCGGCCCGTTGAGCCCGTAGCCTGCGTTGTTCACCAGCACGTCAACCGCCCCGTGCTCCGCCTCGACCCGCCGCACCGCCTCGACCATCGACCCCTCGTCCGTCACGTCGAGCCGAAGCCCGCGCAAACCCTCGACCTCCGCTGCCGCCAGACCCTCCTGCCGGCGCGCCGTGGCGTAGACGACGGCCCCCTCCGCCGCCAGCGCCAGCGCGGTGGCCCTGCCGATGCCCGAAGACGCCCCGGTTACAAGCGCGACCTTTCCATCCAGCGTTCCCACAACGTCCTCCTTGTTTGCTCAACACTCGTTGACATACGCGAGGGTACACCGGCATGCGGATTATGTCAACAACCGTTGATTAAATCTGTTAGACTCCGGCGGGCGAGGAGGTGGCTGGCGTCGGACGCGGGACTGGTTGGGAGGGAACTCGATGGGGCGGAGGGTCACGGGCAGGGGGGGACGAAGGCGGGACGCCGCGGCGACGCGGGCGGAGATCCTGGAAGCTGCGTGCGTGCTCTTTACCCGCGACGGCTACGACCACGTCGGGATGCGGGGTGTGGCGGGTGTTGTCGGGGTAGATGCCGCCCTCGTCGTTCGGTACTTCGGCTCGAAGGAAGGACTGTTCGCGGAGGCGATCTCGGCGGGCTTCGCGCTCGGCGAGGATCTGCTCTTCAGCGGCCGGGACGGTTTCGGTGAGCGGCTCGCCCGTTACGTCCTGGAGAAGGAAGAAAAGGAAGGGTTCGATCCCATGCTCATCCTGCTCCGTTCGGCGCCCAACGAGCGCGCCGCCGTCCTCCTGCGCGAGGGCCTCGAAGGGCAGTTCGTGCGCCCGCTCGCGCGGTGGCTAGGAGGGGAGAAGGCTCCCGAAAGGGCCGGCCTGATCGTCGCCGCCCTGTTCGGGCTCGCGTTTATGCGCGACGTGGTGCGCAGCGATTCTCTAACGCAGGCTGAGACAGAGGACTTGGTCGCCCTGGTCGCACCCGTCCTGCAATCCTACGTGGATGGACCGGAGACCTGAATCACGCTTTGCCCCGGACACGCCCGCGAACGGCGATCCCCAATCAGACAAGCGGAGAAGACCCTGATCGGTCCAGGTTGAGGGCGAGCAGGTTTTTGAGGATGTCCTCGTCGGAGACGTCGGCGGGCCAGCCGTAGGCCGCGAAGACCTACGGGTAGCTCTGGCGCCCGGACGCCGGGCCGCGTAAGATTCCGGGGGAGAACTGAGTCCGCCTTCCGGGAGGAGCGAGATGGGGCGTAGGATCTTTTTTGCCACGCTGACGGCGGGCCTCCTGCTCGCTTTGGGCGGTGGGGCCACGTTCGCGGCGGTTCTGGAGGGTACGCCGGGCGCGGACCGCCTGAGGGGCACGGACGGCCCGGACACGCTCCTCGGCGCCGACGGGAAGGACACCCTCGATGGCGGGGGCGGGACCGACGTGCTGCGGGGGCAGGGGGGCAACGACACCCTCTACGACGAGGCCGGCGACGACGTCCTGCGCGGTGGGCTGGGCGCCGACACCTTCGGTGGCAACCCGGGAGACGACAAGGTCTTCGGGGGGCCTGGCGACGATCTCATCCTCGATGACGCGGGCAGGGACCAGTTCGCCGGGGAGGACGGCGACGACGTCATAGCCGTCCCCGGCTTCG
>CADCUW010000600.1 GCA_902805985.1 uncultured Rubrobacteraceae bacterium | reverse complement strand
GGTCGTGTTCCGCGACAACAGCGCGGACTTCGCGATCCTCTCCCGCTCGACGATAGAGACGAGCCGCACGGTCACCTGGGAGGACGGCAACGAGTACCCGCTCGTGGAGCTGGATATCTCGAGCGCCAGCCACCCGTTCTACACCGGCAAGCAGCGCATAGTGGACACCGGCGGCCGGGTGCAGCGCTTCGAGAACCGCCGTCAGGCCCGCCAGAACCGGCAGTAGGGGGCACCGCTTGAGGGTCGGCGGCCAGGCCATAATGGAGGGCGTGCTGATGCGCTCCCCCAACTTCTGGGGGATGGCGGTGCGCTCTCCCGAAGGCAACGTGGAACTCCGGGCCGAGCCTTTCCGCTCCATAACCCGCAAGAGCAGGCTCTTCAGGCTGCCGATCATCCGGGGGGCGCTCTCCCTCGGGGAGACGCTGTGGCTCGGGATGAAGGCGCTCACCCTCTCGACGAACATCGCGCTCGGCGAGGAAGAGGAGCTCTCCAAGAAGGAGATCGCGGGTACGCTCCTCTTCGCGCTCGTGCTCGGTTTCGGGCTCTTTCTGGTCGCCCCGGTCTTCGGGACGAAGGGGCTCGGGGCGCTGGCCGGGACGAGCATCGAGAACCCGGTACTGTTCAATTTGATAGAGGGTGCGATCCGGATCGGGATCTTCATCCTCTACATCTTGGGTATCACCTGGATCAGCAAGGACATCAAACGCTTCTTCGCCTACCACGGTGCCGAGCACAAGGCGATAAAGGTCTACGAGCGGGGCGAGGAGCTCGTCCCGGAGAACTCGCACAAGCTGGACACGAGCCACGTCCGCTGCGGGACGAGCTTCGTCCTGTACGTGCTGGTCCTCTCGATCCTGGCCTTCTCGCTGTTGGGTGTCGAGGGCTGGCTCTACATGCTGGCGAGCCGGGTCGTCGTCATCCCGCTCGTGGCTGGAATAGCTTTCGAGTTCATCATGTGGAGCGCGCGCAACGAGAAGAGCCCGCTGGTCAAGGTACTCGTCTGGCCCGGTCTTCAGATGCAGCGGCTGACCACGAGGGAGCCTACCGACGACATGGTAGAGGTGGCGATGGCGTCCCTGAAGAGGGTGCTCTCGATGGAGGAGCAGGCGAAGATAGAGCCGAACGAGGCCACGAACAAGCTGGTGATCTGATGGACGAGCAGGTCTTGAAGCTGGCCGAGGAGACCCTCGGCCGCTACGAAGCACTCACAAAAGAACTCTCGGACCCGAACATCTACAGCGACCAGCGCCACTACGCCGAGGTCGCCAAGGAGCACTCCCGCATGAGGCGGGGTGCCGAGATGAGCAAGGAACTCCTCCGCGCCGTGGAGGCCGAGAAGGAGGCCAGGGAACTCGTCCCGCAGGCCGAAGACGCCGAGGAGCGGGAGTTCTACGCGGCGGAGGCGCGGGAGGCGGAGGAGAAGATCGAGGAGCTCTCCGAGACTATTCGAACGGAGCTTATCGACCGCGACCCGAACGACGATAAGGACGTGATCATCGAGATCCGGGCCGGAGCCGGCGGTGATGAGGCCGCCCTCTTCGCGGGCGAGTTGATGGAGATGTACTCGCGCTACGCCGAACGCCTCCGGTTTAAGCACGATACGCTCTCCTCCAGCCCGGCCGAGGTCGGCGGCTACCGCGAGGTCTCCCTCGAGGTGCAGGGCGACGGGGCCTTCTCCGTCTTCAAGCACGAGGGCGGCACGCACCGGGTACAGCGCGTCCCGAAGACCGAGAGCCAGGGCCGGATCCACACGTCCACGGCGACCGTCGCCGTTCTGCCGGAGGCCGAGGACGTGGACGTTCAGATCAACTCGGGAGATCTGGAGATAGACGTCTACCGCTCCAGCGGCCCGGGCGGCCAGAGCGTGAACACCACGGACTCCGCGGTGCGCATCACGCACAAGCCAACGGGCCTCGTCGTCACCTGCCAGAACGAGAAGAGCCAGCTCCAGAACAAGGAGCAGGCCATGAAGATCCTGAAAAGCCGCCTCCTCGAACGCGAGATGCAGGAGCGCGCCCAGGAAGAGGGCGCCCTCCGCCAGGCCCAGGTCGGCACCGGAGACCGCTCGGCGAAGGTCCGCACGTACAACTTCCCGCAGGGGCGCATCACCGACCACCGCGTCGGCGTCACCTCCCACAACCTAGAGGCCACCCTGGGAGGCGACCTCGAGGAGTTCACCCGGGCGCTGGCCGCCAAGGAGCGCTCCGAGAAGCTCGCCGCCGAGGCCGCCGGAACCCCTAGCGCTAGCTGATCGGTGCAGACCGGCCTCCGCGCCAGGGACGCCGCGCGTAGGGCAACTCGGGAACTCCAGGAAGCCGGTGTCCCCGAGCCCGGGGCCTCCGCGGAGATCCTCATCTCGGAGCTTCTCGGCATCCGGCGGGGTGAGATCTCCTTGTACGAACCACCGCTAGACGACGAGCAGGCGAGACTCTACGAGGCCTGGATCGAACGCCGGTCGAACCGGGAGCCCGTGCAGCGGATACTGGGGCGCGCATACTTCCGCAACCTCGTCCTGGACCTGAACGAGGAGACCCTGATCCCACGCCCCGACACCGAGAGCGTGGCGGGCTCCGCCATCGAGATCATCGACAGGCGTGGCGGCGGGGGCGTCGTCCTGGACGTCGGGACCGGCTCGGGCGCCGTGGCGATCTCCATCGCCCAGGAACGGCCCAGCGCCACGGTACACGCCACGGACCTCTCGAAGAAGGCGCTCGAAGCCGCCGAGAGGAACGCCGGAGAGAACAGTGCGGCCGTCCATTTCCACCACGCTGACCTGTTTGACGGGCTCGCCATCCTTGAGGGGGCAGTGGACCTGCTGGTCTCCAACCCACCGTACGTCGAGGCCGGGGCCCTTGAGAAACTTGCGCCAGAGGTACGCGACTGGGACCCCCGATGGGCCCTTGACGGTGGGCCGGACGGCCTCCTCTTCTACCGCCGCATCTTCGAGGAGGCGCCGCCGCTGCTGAAGGACGGCGCGGATGTCGTGTTGGAGGTGGGGGACGGGCAGGGGGAGTCGGTCCTCGACCTTGGCCAGGACGCCGGGTTCGTGCCGCTCGGTCTTCGCGAAGACCTTGCCGGATCTCCCCGCACGGCGCTGCTCAGGTGGGATGGATGAGGGCGGGTTCGGCCGGCGAGGCGGCGTCCGTTCTGCGCGACGGCGGGGTGGTGCTGGTGCCGACCGATACCGTGGTCGGGCTCGTGGCCGCGGAGGCGCGACGGCTCAACGAGGTCAAGGGCAGCGACCCCGGCAAGCCGCTCGCCCTGCTCTGCGCGTCGGCCGGGGAGGCGTTCTCCCTCGCGGCCGAGGTGTCTCCGTTCGCCCGCGCTCTGGCGGAGGCTCACTGGCCCGGCCCGCTGACGCTCGTGCTGGACATGGCCGGAGGAGGGACCGTGGGGGTCCGCGTTCCGGGCGGCGCCGTCGTGGGGGTGCTTCGTGCTTCTGGTGGCCCCCTGTACGCGACGAGCGCGAACCCTTCGGGCAGGCAGGCGCCGCGGTCGCTCGCTGAAGTGGACCCTGGGGTGGTAGCGGCCGTCGACCTCGTGGTGGAGGGCGAACCCGGGAGCGGCGAGGCCTCTGCGGTTGTCGATCTCTCGGGTGGGAAGGCGCGGGTTCTGCGGGCGACGGAGGGGTTTACCGGTGAGACGCTTCGCAAATTGACGGGCGGTTCATCCGGGTAACGTAGTACAACCCGTCCGGTCACTCCCACGAGATCCGGAGGTATACAGGGATGGCGTTGCGGTACTTCTTTGACGTGGTCTGCCCGTACAGCTACATCATGGGATTCGAGGTCGAGGCGGCGGAGGACGAGGGACTGGCTGAGATAGAGTGGCTGCCTTTCGAGCTCAGGCCGGCGCCGGCCCCGTTGCCCGAGCCGCGGGGGGAGTACATCAGGGGACACTGGCGCGGGCAGGTGTACCGGCTCGCGGACGAGCACGGCGTCGAGATTCACGTCCCCCGCCATCAGCCCCGCTCGACCGTGGCCCTCACGCTCCACGCTTTCGCCGTGGAGGAGGGCAGGGGCAGATCTTTTAGGAACGCCGCCCACCGGGCGTTCTTCGTGGAGGGTTTGGACGTGGGCGACGACGCCGTTCTGCGCGGGGCCGCCCGTGAGGCCGGGCTCGACGCCGACGCCGCGATGGAGGCCGCGTGGGACCCGGGCAGGCTCGTCGCCCTGCGATCGACCCGGGATGAGGCCTTGCGTCTCGGGATACACGGCGTGCCGACGGTCGCCACGGCCGATGAGGTCCTCTTCTATGGCGCCGCGGCGCCGGGCCGGCTGCGCGACATGCTCGCCGAGGAGGCCGGAGCGCGGTGAGCAACGCGGTCGTTGAGGGCGTGGCGGGCAGCCTCTATACTCCGGACAGGGCAACGCAACAGGGAGGACGTGGGGAGATCCGGCGTCACCGCGCAGCACGTACACCCGAGACGACTCCAACCCCGAGCGGAGGTAGACCATGATAGGACCCTACACGGAGGTCGTGGACCGGCCCGTCCAGGAGGCGCTCGAAGGGGAGCTCGAACGCCAGCGGACGACGATAGAGCTCATAGCGAGCGAGAACTTCGCCTCCCCCGCCGTGCTGGCGGCCCAGGGGTCCGTGCTCACGAACAAGTACGCGGAGGGCTACCCGGGCAAGCGCTACTACGGCGGCTGCGAGCAGGTAGACAAGGTCGAGACGCTCGCCATCGAGCGGGCGAAGGAGCTCTTCGGGGCGGAGCACGCCAACGTGCAGCCCCACTCGGGCAGCCAGGCGAACGAGGCGGCCTACGCGGCGCTCATAGAACCGGGGGATAAGGTTCTGTCCATGGACCTGGCCCACGGTGGGCACCTGACGCACGGGATGAAGATCAACTTCAGCGGCAGGACCTACGACTTCGTCCACTACGGCGTCGGCGAGAACGGCTACATAGACTACGATGAGGTGCGCGAGATCGCCCTGCGCGAGAAACCCAAAATGGTCCTCGCGGGCGCCAGCGCCTACCCGCGCGTCATAGACTTCGAGAAGTTCCGCTCCATCGCCGACGAGGTCGGCGCCTTCTTCCTCACGGACATGGCCCACATCGCGGGCCTCGTGGCAGCGGGCGTCCACCCTTCGCCCGTCCCGTACTGTGAGATCGTCACCACGACCACGCACAAGACTCTGCGGGGCGCGCGCGGAGGCATGATCCTTTGCCGCGAGGAGTTCGCCAAGAAGGTCAACAGCCGCGTCTTCCCCGGCATGCAGGGCGGACCCCTGATGCACGCGGTCGCCGGCAAGGCCGTGGCCTTCGGCGAGGCGCTTCAGCCGGAGTTCAAGGAGTACTCATCCCGCATCGTCGAGAACGCCCGCGCGCTCGCCGACGGTCTCCTGGAAGGCGGCCTGAACCTCGTCTCCGGCGGCACGGACAACCACCTGGTGCTGGTAGACCTGCGGGACGCCGACGTTAACGGGCACGAGCTGGAGCAGTCGCTGGAAGCCGTAGGTGTTACGTGCAACAAGAACATGGTCCCCAAGGACCCCGAGCCCCCGACGGTTACGAGCGGCGTCAGGCTCGGGACGCCGGCCATGACCACGCGCGGCATGGGGCCGGATGAGATGCGTGAGATAGGCTCCGTCATCAGCGCCACAGCCCGCGGCGAGACGGAGGGTCTCCGCGACCGGGTCGCGCAGCTCACGGACGCCTTCCCGCTCTATGAATGAGGCCAAGAACCTCTTTGTCGTCGACGGCCCCCTGAGCCGCCACAAGCTCGCCGTGCTGCGCGACGAGCGGACGCCCACGACGGACTTCCGCCAGGCGATGCGCGAGCTCTCCCTCATCATGGTCGCCGAGGCGACGAGGAAGATGCCCACCCGCCACGAGAGCATCCGGACCCCGCTCACGGAGACGGAGGTCGAGCAGATCTCCGGCCCCGTGTGCCTCGTTCCGGTCCTGCGCGCGGGCCTCGGGATGCTCGATGGCGCCCTCGCCCTGCTCCCCCGCGCCACCGTCGGCTTCATGGGCCTCCAGCGCGACGAGGAGACGGCGCTTCCCGTCGAGTACTACGTCAACCTGCCGCAGAACCTGGACGAGTACCTCGTCCTCGTCCTCGACCCCATGCTCGCGACCGGCGGCAGCCTGTCGGCGACCATCGACAAGCTCAAGGAGGAGGGGGCGGCCTGGATCTCCTGCCTCCACGCCGTCGCCGCCGTCCCAGGCGTCGAGCGCGTGACAGCCGAGCACCCCGACGTCAACTTCTACACCGCGGCCGTGGACCCTGAGCTGGACGAGCGCTCTTTTATCGTCCCCGGCCTCGGTGACGCGGGCGACAGGCTCTATGGAACCCTTTAAGAACCCCGGGGTGGACACCACCCACGGGCACGAGACCCTGAAAAAGGTCCGTCCCTCGTGGGACGAGTACTTCATGCGCATCGCGCACGAGGTCGCGACCCGCTCGACGTGCCCGCGCCTCGCCGTGGGCGCCGTGATCGTGCGCGACAAGCGCCTGCTGACCACCGGCTACAACGGCTCCCCCTCAGGGCTGCCCCACTGCGACGACGTCGGGTGCCTCATCCGCATCGTGGACGGCCGCGAGAGCTGCCAGCGCACCCTCCACGCGGAGCAGAACGCCATCATCCAGGCCGCCTACCACGGCGTCTCCGTCACCGGCGCCTCCATCTACTGCACCCACCAGCCCTGTTTGATGTGCGTCAAGATGATCATGAACGCCGGCATCGAAGAGGTCCGCTACGCCGGCGGCTACCCCGACCCGCTCGCGATGGAACTCGCCGCCGAGGCCGGCCTCCAGATGGTCAGGTTCTCGCCCCCCGCATGACCCTCCGCACGCCGTAGCGGCCTAGAGAAATAGAAGAAGGTCTATAGCGCCGGACACCCCGGCCCCCAGTATGAGCGTCCAGGAGAACGCGGATCTGAACCTGTGCTCCGGGTGATTGATGAATAGCAGGTGCAGCCCGACGTGAACGATAAAGAACACGTCGAGACCGATCAGCAACCCGCGGTTCACCCCGTCCCCGCCTAAGAGCCCCACAACAACAAGGCGTAGAGCGGTACGTGCACGGCCGTGAAGGCGATGTAACCCGCCTCGTCTCCCATCTTCGACGTTACGGGGAACACCCTCCACTCCCTGCACCGGATCGCATCCATCTCGTGAACCAGCAGGAAGCAGAACCCGAGCAGAGAGAACGGATGGCCTAGCACGGCCAACCGACGGGGATGACGGTTTCGGTTCCAGGCATCATGGAGCACCGGATTTTCAACGCTCTCCTCCCGCGCGTTCTTCGGGTTGGGTCGTCGGACCGTAAAGGGTGCTGGTCCATACCGCCTCCAGGGTCCGGACGACCGCGTCACCGGCGTCGCCCTTGGATGGGGAGGAGGTTCCGTACGCGTCGATCAGGTACCGCTCCGTCATGAACACGAGGGCGCGGGCGGTCTCTCGCGGGTCCAGGTCAGGCGGGGAGACGCCGGCCTCGATGTCGCGTGATATCCGGTCCGTCACCGCGACGATGAGGCGTTCGATCAGGCCGAACCTGTACACCTCTTCGACCCGTCTGTCGTAGCTCGCCGCGTCCGAGATGGCCCGCAGCACCGGACCGTAACGCTCGAACGTCTCAGCGCCCCCCCTCAACGCCTCCCGCAGGATCCCGGCGGATTCCTCCCCGCCCACGCCCGGGTCCCCGAGCAACCACCGCCGGTCCACCGCGAACAACAGCCCGCCAATGCCCTCCAGCAGCCGCGTCACCAGCTCGTAGCGGTCCTTGAAGTATGCGTAGAACGCGGGACGCGACAACCCCGTGCGCGCCATCACATCCTCTACCTTCATCTCCCTGAACGGATGCTCGGACAGAAAAGCCCTCGCAGCCGCCAGGATCGCGCGCTCCGCCTCCTCGGGCCGCCGGCGCCGCCTGCGCTCCCCGCCCACCTGCCTCGATCCTTCCATGGCGCCAATCTACCCCCTTATTGACGCGATGTCTATTGACGCGATGTCAATAACCGGGTATCATGCTGTTACAACCCGATGAAAGGAGATCAGGGTGACGGGGTTACGGGCGATTGGGGAAGAGAGGGAAGTCCGGCTGGGGCGGGACGTGATCCGTTACCGGGAGGTCGGGAGCGGGCCGACGCTGGTGTTCGTGCATGGGTTGCTGACGAACGGCGTGCTGTGGAAGGACGTGGTCCCTGGTCTCTCCGGTCGGTTCAGGTGTGTGGTCCCGGACTTGCCGCTTGGCGGGCACGCCGTGCCGATGAGCCCGGAGACGGACCTCAGCCCGCGGGGCGTCGCCCGGCTCGTCGCGGACTTCATGGAGGCGCTGGACCTGCGCGACGTGACCCTCGTCGGCAACGACACGGGCGGGGCCATCTGCCAGCTGGTCATTACCGAGCATCCCGGGAGGATCGGCCGCCTGGTCCTCACCAATTGCGATGCTTACGAGGCCTTCCTGCCGTGGCAACTCGGCATCTTCCAGCACGGCCCCCGTCTCCTCGGCGCCCCCTTCGTCGGGGCGCTGGCCTGGGTGCTGAGGGCCCGTCCCGCCCAGCGTTTGTTGCTCAAGTTAGTCGCCAAACGGCGGATGGACGAGGACACGCTCGACGCCTACTTCGCGAACGTGACGGGCAACCCGGGGGTCAGGCGCGATCTGACGCGCTTCCTACAGAAGATCTCCAGGAGATACACGCTGGAGGCTGCCAGGCGGTTCCCGGGCTTCCAAAACCCGGTCTTGATCGTCTGGGGCGAGGACGACCCTTTCTTTCTCTCGCGGTACGCCTGGCGTCTGGAGAGGGACTTCCCGGATGCCACGTTGCGGTTCCTCTCCGGGTCCCGCGCGTTCGTGCCCGTAGACCGGCCTGAGACCCTCGCCGAGCACGTAGCCGATTTCGTCCGGCCCAGAAGCGGGACGGGAACCGCCCGATGACCCGGGTACAGAGGAGCCGGAGAGCTTGAAACTCTTTGCAACAATATGCGCGGTACGGTATTATTCCGGCGATGCCGAACACCGATTCTCAACGCAACGATTCCGGTGGCAACTACGCCCGTTTCTTCCATGTTGGGTTCGCTTTCATGTTCATCATCGCGGTCTTCACGGTCGGTGGGTACGTGCTCGACTGGCTGGTCGGGACGTTGCCGCTCTTCCTGCTTCTCGGGATGCTCGTCGGTTTCGTGGCCGCCCTCTACTACCTGTTCACGGCGTTGAAGCAGGTGGGGGGCGGTTGAACACGCATTCGCGCCTCGCCCTCAAGGGCGCGGTCCTGGCGTTGGCGCTGGCGTTGCCCGTAGGTGGGGCGGTCTGGTATTTTCTCACGCGGGCGCACGCGGTCTCGTTCCTATATGGTGTGGGGGTTGGCGTAATCGGGTTTGCGTCGATCGCCTTCACGGTGTCGCTGTTGACCGTGCGACCTTCGGGGGTACGGATACTGCTAGGCGTCGCGTCCTACGGCGCGAGAATCGTCCTCGTGGTTGCGGCCGTGGGGGTGGCGGTCTTCGCCGGCGCGTGGCCGGTCCTGCCGATGCTCTGCGGGTTGGCGGGGGTCTATGTAGTTGAGAACCTGTTGCTTTTGAAGATGGCGCCGAGGTCGGTTCGGGCAAGGAGTATGGCCCGGCCGGCGGGCGGGGGAGTAGAACGGAGGACTGGAGTTTGAGCGGCATGCTCACGTTGGGTCAGTTGAGTCCGGAAGAGGTGCGGAAGGAGATCATCCACACCTTCGAGGCCGGTCAGCACGCGTACGTGCACCTCTCGCTGTTCGGGATAGACATCTCGATCACCAAGGCGGTCGCCTTCCTGTGGCTGGGGGCGGCGGTGACCTTCCTGATCATGTTCATCGGGACCAGGATGCTCAAGGACCGGCCAGGGGCGTACCAGGTCATTGTCGAGGAGATCTACGGCTTCGGACGCAACAGCCTGGCCGGGCAGATGGGCGATGAGGGGAGGAAGTTCTTCCCGTACACGCTCTCGCTCTTCATCTTCCTGCTGGTGTTGAACCTGATCGGCCTGATCCCGAACAGCTACCCCGTGACGGCCAGCATCACGTTCACCCTAGGCCTCGCGCTGCTGACGTTCGTCATCTCGCAGTACGTCGGCATCCGGCGCAACGGTCTTGGGGGGTACGTGAAGGCCTTCGTGCCGCCGGGGTTGCCGCTAAAGATCGTGTTCGTGCCGTTCATGTTCTTTATCGAGTGGATCTCGGAGCTCAGCAAGCCGCTCACGCTCGCCATGAGGCTCTACGCGAACATCCTGGCCGGGCACCTGCTCATCTTCATCTTCCTGAGCTTCATCCTGTACTTCGGCACGTACATGGCGATCATCTCCGTCCCGATGGCGCTCGTGCTGTACGCATTCGAGATCTTCGTCGCCGTGTTGCAGGCTTACATATTCGCTATCCTTACGCAGGTTTACATCGAGATCGCCCTGTACCGTCAGGAGCACTAACCACAGGGCCAAACGTCGTACGTACAAGGACGAGAGGAGACAGGAAACATGGACATGATGATGCTCGCGCAGGTTCCTGAGACCGGGTTGCTGGCGATAGGGTTCGGCGTGGCGGCCGGTACCGCGGTGATCGGGTCGGGGATCGGGATGGGCTACCTCTTCGGGCAGACCATCGCCTCCATTCACCGCCAGCCGGAGGCCTTCGAGCTTTCGAGGACGTGGCTCTTCGTCGGCATCGGGCTCGTCGAGGCGCAGGCGCTCTTCGGCCTCGCCTTCGCCCTGCTCATCGGGCTCGGGATCCTTCCGTAGTCGGGGAGGGTTCGGGGCCGAGTTAAGGAGAAGTTATGCTGGACTCAACGGGGATTTTCGATTTCATCAGCACGAGCCTTCTCTTCTGGGAGGCCATTACCTTCGCTATCCTGCTGTTCCTCCTGTACCGGTACGCGTTCCCGCCGATCAAGGAGCAGATCGACCGGCGCCAGAAGGAGATCGAAGGCGCCATCGACGAGGCCCAGAAGACGCGCGAGGAGGCCAGGGAGCTCCTGGCCGAGTACCGGCGCCAGATCGAGGAGGCCCGCGGTGAGGGCCGCCGTATCCTCGAGGACGCCCGCAAGCAGGCGGACGCCCAGCGCGAGCGGACGAAGAAGGAGGCCCGCGATGAGGGTGACAAGATCATCCAGCGGGCCCGCGACGAGATCGGCCGCGAGCGCGAGAGCGCCATCCGCGAGGTCCGCAGCGAGGTGGCCGGGATGGTGATACAGGCCTCCGAGCAGGTCCTCGGACGCACGGTAGACCACGACGAGCACGAACGCCTCGTCGCCCAGGCCCTCGACGACCTCGAGGCAGAGGTTGCCGGCTCCTCGACCGGGCGCGGTACGGCTTGAGCGCCGCCTCCACCTACGCCGAGGCCCTCTTCGAGGCCGGCCGCGAACGGGACGAGCTCGAGGCGGTTCTCGAGGACCTGACCGAGTTCTCCTCGGCGCTGACAGGGAGCGAGGAGCTCAGGCTCTTCTTCTACGGCGGGCAGGTCCCCGAGCGCGAGAAGCGCCGGGCCATAGACGCGCTTACGGAGGGCATGAAGCTCTCCACGCGGAACTTCCTGAAAGTGCTCGTGGACAACGGGCGGGAGGGGATCTTCGAGGACGTCGCGAGGCGTTTTGAGGACCTCGTCAAGGAGCACATGGGCCGCATCGAGGTGGAGGTTACGACCGCGGTCGAGTTGTCCGACGGGGCGATGGATAACCTGAGGGAGCGGCTGGGCAAGGTGCTCGAAGGCCGGGAGGTCGTGCTGGCGACGCGGGTAGACCCGCATCTTCTGGGTGGCGCGGTCTTCCGGTTCGGGGGACAGATGATGGACGGAAGCATTCGGGGGCGGCTAGAGAGCCTCCGGGAGGGCATGCTCGAGAGGAGTGTAGTTTAGTGGGTAGGCTCAGGCCGGAGGAGATCTCCTCCATACTAAAAGGCGCCATAACGGACTACGAGAACCGGGTCCGCACCGAGGAGGTCGGGCAGGTGCTTGAGGTCGGGGACGGCATCGCGCGCGTCCACGGCCTCACGAACGTCATGTATCAGGAGATGCTCGACTTCGAGGACGCGCGGGGGAACAAGATCACGGGCCTCGCCCTCAACCTGGAGGAGGACAACGTCGGCGTCATCATCGCCGGCGACGATACCCACATCCAGGAGGGCAACACCGTTCGCCGCACCGAGCGGCTGGCGAGCGTGCCGGTCGGCGAGGGCGTTCTCGGCAGGGTCATAGACGCCCTCGGGCGTCCGATGGACGGGAAGGGCGAGATCGAGGCCGATGAGCAGGTCCCGGTCGAGGTCGTCGCCCCCGGCATCATCAAGCGCCAGCCGGTCAAGCAGCCGCTCCAGACCGGCATCAAGGCCATCGATGCCATCATCCCGATAGGCCGCGGCCAGCGCGAGCTCGTCATCGGGGACCGCAAGACGGGCAAGACCTCGGTGCTCGTAGACGCCATCATCAACCAGGCCGACCAGAACGTGAAGTGCATCTACGTCGCCGTCGGCCAGAAGGACTCCTCGGTCGCCGGCCTCTACGCCTCGCTCGAAGAGGCTGGCGCCATGGAGTACACGACCATCGTGAATGCTTCGGCCTCCCAGTCCGCGACGCTGCAGTACCTCGCCCCCTACTCGGGCTGCGCCATCGGCGAGTACTTCATGAACCGGGGGGAGGACGCGCTGGTCATCTACGACGACCTCTCCAAGCACGCCGTCGCCTACCGGCAGATGATGCTGCTCCTCAGGCGCCCGCCGGGCCGCGAGGCGTACCCCGGCGACGTGTTCTACCTGCACTCGCGCCTCCTGGAGCGGGCCGCGAAGCTCTCAGATGATGCCGGTGGCGGGTCGCTTACGGCGCTGCCGGTCATCGAGACCAAGGCGGGCGACATCTCGGCGTACATCCCGACCAACGTCATCTCGATCACGGACGGCCAGATCTTCCTCGACTCCGACCTGTTCAACTCGGGCCAGCGTCCGGCCATCGACACCGGCAACTCGGTGAGCCGGGTGGGCTCGTCGGCGCAGATCAAGGCGATGAAGAGCGTCGCCGGCACCCTGCGGCTCGACCTGAACCAGTATCAGGAGCTGGCGAGCTTCTCCCAGTTCGGGAGCGACCTCGACCAGGCCACCCAGCAGTCGCTCAACCGCGGGGAGCGCCTGACGGCGATCCTCAAGCAGAACGAGCGCGAGCCGATGCTGGTCGAGTAGCAGATCGCCGTGATCTTCGCCGCCTCCAACGGCTACCTCGACGATGTCGAGACGAGCGACGTCCCGGACTGGGAGAGCCAGTTCCGCGACTACCTGCGCGATTCCCACGGCGAGATCCTCTCGACCATCCGCGATGAGAAGCAGGTCTCCGACGAGACGCGCGGGAAGCTCGAAGACGCCGTCGAGCGCTTCAACGAGAACTACGAGCCGCAGACGAGCAGCATCGTCGACGCGAGCGCGAACGGCTCGTCCGGTGACGAGTCAGACGACGAGGACGAGGGGAGCTAGGGTTTGGCGAGCCTCCGGGATCTCAAACGGCAGATAGGCTCCGTCAAGAACATCGCCAAGGTCACGGAGGCCCTCCAGACAGTCTCCGCGGTGAAGTTCCGCAAGGCCGAGGCGCGCGTGAAGAAGGCCCGCCCCTACGCGGACAACGTCGAGGAGATGATGCGCGACGTCGCCCGCAGCGCGAGCGGCGACAGCCCGCTGCTCGCCGGCAGGGAGGTTCGCCGCATCGTCGTCGCCACCCTCACCGCGGACCGCGGGCTCGCCGGCGGCTTCAACGCGCAGGTGCTGCGGCGCACGGCGCAGTTCAGGGCGGAGAAGGGGCAGGAAGCGGAGCTCGGGCAGGTCGCGAGCGGGCGCAAGTCCGTCGCGTTCTTCCGGTTTCGTAACGTGGAGCTCGACGAGGTCTACACGGGTTTCACCGACACCCCGACCTACGAGAAGGCGCGCGAGATCGGGCGCGCGCTCACGGGCCTCTTTGAGGACGAGAAGGCTGACGAGGTCTACCTGGTCTACAACCGCTTCGAGAGCGCCCTCACCCAGCGCCCCGTCCTAAAACGCCTCATCCCGGTCGCCACCGAGGAAGCGGAGGACGAAGGGGAGCGCGACGACAACCTCGCGTACATGGAGTACGTGCCAGACCCCGAGACGGTGCTGGAGCAACTCGTGCCCCGCTACGTCGAGACGATGGTGTGGCAGGCGCTGCTCGAAGGAGCCGCGGGCGAGCACGGGGCCCGGATGACGGCGATGAAGAACGCGACGGACAATGCCAACGATCTGGCCAAGAACCTGACGTTGCAGATGAACAAGGCGCGGCAGGCCCAGATCACGGGTGAGATCATCGAGATCGCGGCGGGCGCGGATGCCCTGGCCGCAGGCTAGAGAGAGGACGCAACAGGGATGAGCGAGAGCGGCCAGGAGTTTAACCGCACGACTTTCGGAAACCGGGAGGGTGCCGTCGAGACCGGCGCGGAGACCGGCAATGGGGCCCCGGACGGCCAGACGGCCGAGCGCAGCGGGCAGAACGGCGCTAACGGCGAGGTCCAGAGCGGCGTCGGGACCGTGGTGGAGGTCAAGGGCCCGGTCGTCGACGTGCGGTTCCCGGCCGAGTCCATACCCGAGATCTTCAACGCCCTCACGGTACCTCTGGACGTGGACGGCGAGGAGACGAAGCTCACCTTAGAGGTCCAGCAGCTCCTCGGCGACGACATGGTCCGCACGGTCGCCATGTCCTCCACCGACGGCCTCAAGCGCGGCCTGGACGTGACGGACACCGGCAGCCCCATCTCCATCCCCGTCGGCAAGAACGTGCTCGGGCGCGTCATCGACGTGCTCGGGGAGCCGGTGGACGAGCAGGGCCCTGTCGAGAACCCGGATGCCATGTGGCCGATCCACCGCCCCTCCCCCCGCTTCGAGGACCTGGCGACCCAGACGGAGCAGTTCGTCACCGGCATCAAGGTTGTAGACCTCCTCTGCCCGGTTCGCCGTGGAGGCAAGGCTGGCCTCTTCGGCGGCGCCGGCGTCGGCAAGACGGTCGTCATCCAGGAGCTCATCAACAACATCGCCCTCCAGTACGAGGGAACGTCGGTCTTCGCCGGCGTGGGGGAGAGGACCCGCGAGGGGAACGACCTCTACGGCGAGTTCCAGGAGGCCGGCATCCTCCCGAACGTGGGCCTCGTCTTCGGCCAGATGAACGAGCCGCCCGGCGCCCGCTTCCGCGTCGCTTTGACCGGCGTCACCCTCGCCGAGTACTTCCGCGAGGAGCTCGGCCAGGACGTCCTCTTCTTCGTGGACAACATCTTCCGCTTCGTCCAGTCGGGCAACGAGGTCTCGGCGCTGATGGGCAGGATGCCTTCCGAGGTCGGCTACCAGCCCACCCTCGGCACCGAGATGGGCGCCCTGCAGGAGCGCATCACCTCGACCAAGACCGGCTCGATCACGTCCTTCCAGGCCGTCTACGTCCCGGCGGACGACTTCACCGACCCGGCGCCGTTCACGGTGTTCGCCCACCTCGACTCGACGGTGGAGCTCTCCCGGTCGCTGGCCGCCCAAGGCATCTACCCCGCGGTGGACCCGCTGACCTCATCGTCTACCATCCTGGACCCGTCAATCGTCGGGGATGAGCACTACCAGGTTGCCCAGCAGGTGCAGAACATCCTGCAGCGTTACAAGGAGTTGCAGGACATCATCGCCATCCTCGGCATCGACGAATTGTCCGAGGAGGATAAGGTGATCGTGGGCCGGGCCAGGCGTCTGCAGCGCTTCCTCTCCCAGCCGTTCTTCGTGGCCGAGCAGTTCACGGGCCAGGAGGGCAAGTTCGTGGAGCTGGACGAGACGATCCGCTCCTTCAAGGAGGTCGTCGAGGGCCGCCACGACGACCTGCCCGAGCAGGCCTTCTACCTCGTCGGCAACATCGACGAGGCCGTCGAGAAGGCCAGAACTCTCTCCGGCGAAGAGGCCGAAGACGGCGACGAATCACCCGAAGTACAGGCGAGCAGCGAAGAGGCCGGCGAGGACCAGGGCTCCGATGACGGCTCTGACGGCGGCGAGAGAGACGAGAACAGGTAGTGGCTGAGGACCGCCAGCAGGGGGACGGGGGCCGGGTACTCTTCTGCCGGATCATCACGCCCGAGAAGTTGGTCTACGACGGGGAGGCCAACCTCGTCATGGCCCGCATAGCGGACGGTGACATCGGGGTGATGGTAGACCACGCCCCGCTCGTCTCCTCCGCCGAGGTCGGGGACGTCCGGGTGAGGGAGGGCGAGGAGCTGCACGTCTTCGCCACCTCCGACGGCTTCTTCAAGGTGGCCGAGAACCTGGTCCAGATCCTCGTAGAAGAGGCCGTCGCGGCGGACGAGATCGACACCGACGCGGCCGTCAACCAGGTCGAGGAGGCCGAGCGCGAGCTCTCCGAAGTCTCCGAAGACGACGAGGACAGCGAAAGGAAGAGGGCCGAGATCGACCGTAAGCGCAGGATGGGGGAGAACCTCCTGCGTGTGGCCGGCAGTTACGGGCAGGGCTAGGAACCCTTCGGGGATCTTCTAAAGAGCCTTAACGCCGTTGTAACCGCTTTGTGACATTTGCCGGGCATTGTATGTACCTGAGAGCACGTTTAGACGGGCAACATTTTTGTAAGACACCGAGGGGGGATTAGTGTCCGAGAGGTTTTACGTCGAGGGCGGGGCGCGGCTGGAGGGTGAGGTCGAGGTCTCCGGGGCCAAGAACGCGGCCCTGAAGTTCGTCGCCGCAGCACTCCTGGCGCCCGGCAAGACCGTCCTGCACGGCGTCCCGCGCATCAAGGACATCTGGACCATGATCTCGCTGCTCGACGAGCTCGGGGTGAAGACCTCGTTCTCAGGGCACACGCTGGAGATAGACGCCTCCGGGGTCGACTCCTACACGGCGCCCTACGAGCTCGTACGCCAGATGCGGGCGAGCCTCGTCGTCCTCGGGCCGCTGGTAGCCAGGTTCGGGGAGGCCGAGGTCTCGGCGCCCGGCGGGTGCAACCTGGGGCTCCGGAAGTTCAACTTTCACGTGGATGGGCTGAGAAGGCTTGGCGCCGACATCGAGCTCGACCACGGTTTTATCAAGGCGACGGCGCCTAATGGTTTGAAGGGCACGGAGATCATCTTCGAGTACCCGAGCGTGGGCGCCACGGAGAACGTCATGATGGCCTCCGTCCTGGCCGAAGGCGTCACGATCATCGAGAACGCGGCGAGAGAGCCCGAGATCGTCGCCATCGCCGACATGCTGAACGCGATGGGGGCGAGCGTGATGGGCGCCGGGACGGGCCGCATCGTCGTCGAGGGCGTGGACGAGCTCGAGGCCATCGAGTGGATGGTGATGCCCGACCGCATCGAGGCCGGCACCTTCCTGATGGCCGCCGCCGCGACCGGCGGGGACGTGCTCGTCAGGAACGCCCTGCCGGAGCACCTCAAGATGGAGCTCGACAAGATGCGCGGGATGGGGGTCGAGATCGAGACCTATCCGGGCTCTCCCGGCATCCGGGCGCGGGTCGGAGACCCGGTCTCGCTCACCGGCGTCGACGTCTCGACGCTGCCCTTCCCCGGTTTCGCCACGGACCTTCAGGCGCAGATGCTCGTGCTCCTAACCCAGGTCTCGGGGGCCTCGATCATCACGGAGAACGTCTATGAGAACCGCCTCCAGGTGGCAGAGGAACTCAACCGCATGGACGCGGGCATAGACCTCTTCGGCGGCCACCGCGCGTTGGTGCGAGGCCCGCGCCGGCTGGAGGGGACGATCGTGCAGTCCCCCGACCTGCGCGGCGGCGCCGCCCTCGTGATGGCCGGCCTCGTCGCGGAGGGGACGACCGCCGTCGAGGGCGCGAAGCACATCCTGCGCGGCTACGAGCTCTTTGAAGAGAAGCTCACGAACCTCGGCGCCACCATTGCTTTTGAAGCGGACTCCTCCCTTCGGTCGTCGCAGCACGCTGCGCCCTAGCGGACTCCGCCTATCAGCACGCGGCCTGTCGGCCGCTTTCGGCTTTCTTGATGTAGTGTCGCCACCTGGGCCAGAGATAGCGCAACGTAGGATTACAGCGAGACCCGACAGAAACGACGTGAACTCTGAAACCGCCGCGGTCGGGGGAAAAGCCCGGACGTGGCATTCTTTCCTGTCCATACATCGCTCGCTGGAGGGGGCAGGCATTGGGAAGCGGTGGAGGTGGCGCGCAGATCCGACCGAAGCCTGAGAGCGGCTAAGGCTCCTCTACGTCTGGGGGGAGCATAGGGAGCACGAGAGGATCAGGCCGCTCGACGTTCGATCCAGACCGATTACTAATATCTGCGGCGCAAGGGTGGAGGTGGCTTGACGCAAAAAGACGGCCGGCGCCGGACTAGGACGCGAACCGTGCCACGTCGGGGAGTCGCGAGATCGGCGGACGGGTGCCTCAGCGGACTGGTGCGGACCGTCACAACAGCCGATCTTCCTTGCGGTTTACTTGCCGCCGTCTCCGAACAGCGTTTCCACCGCCGTCTGCCCGGGGCCCCGCAGCCAGGCGTCGAAGTCCAGCAGGCCGGGATGCCTTTTGCGCAGGCCGTCGATGTCCGCGTTGCCGGCCAGGGGGCCTCTGTCGACCAGCCCGGCCAGCCGTCGGAGGAGGTCGTTGCCGTTGAGGACCGCCTCCGGGAAGCGCCGGTAGGAGACGGGCCGATCTGCCGCGCGACCGAACTTCGCGGCGAGCTCGTCGCCGGTGACGCTGTCGCCCGCGATCTCGAAGGTACGGCCGCGGTAGGCGGCCCGGTCGGCGAAGACCGCGGAGACGATCTTGCCTATGTCCTGGACGGCGACGAACTGCATGGCCCGGCACGGTCTCATGAAAAAGGTGAGCGTGCCCCGCGCGAGGCCGAAGTCGGGCGCCAGCAGGATTTCCATGAATGTGCTCGGCCTGATTATCGTGCTGTCCATCGTCGCGAGGCCGCGGACGTGGTCCTCCACCTTCGTTTTGCTGTCGAAGTGGCCGACCCCCGTATTCGAGCCCGCCGCGCTGGCCGAGGAGTAGACGAGGTGTTCGACGCCCGCCTCCTCCGCGGTGTCCGCCACCGCACGACCGAACCGCACCTCGTCGGCGTCGCTGACGCCGCGCCCGACCTGGCCCGAACTTGGCTGGACGCTGAAGACCCCGTACGCGCCGGCCACCGCGGCACGCACGGAGGCGGTATCGGCGAGATCTCCCCGTACCGTCTTGATGCCTGCAGCCGACAACGTCCTAGCCTTGGGGCTGTAAAGGTCGCGCACGAGCGCCCGGACGTGCCAGCCACCGCCGTTCAGCGCCGCGGCGACCGACCCCCCCTGCTGTCCGGTGGCACCGAGCACCAGTATCGTGTTACCGCTCACCGGATCCCTCCTTCTGGGCAGCATACTCCCCGCGTCATATGTCTTGTTATCTTCCGCATTACCCTCGCGCCACAGTGGGGGACGTTACCGGGGCAGTATATGGTGTATACCTGGGACGTCTAGGCACCTGATGGCTACCTGGTAGCGGGGAGGAAACTGGTATGTCGAAGGTCGAAGAACAGGTTCTCAGGTTGGAAGACTACCCAAGCCGGCTCCTGCTCGACCAGATCGCAGACAAGTGGTCCGTGCTGGTCCTCGCCGCGCTGTGCGATGCACCGCTGCGCTTCAACGTGCTCAAGCGGCGCCTGGACGGTGTCACACCGAAGGCGCTTACCGAGTGCCTGAGGAGATTGGAGCGCGACGGCATCGTCTCGCGGCGCGTCATGGGCGCCTCTCCGGTCGCGGTCGAGTACGAAATCACGCCGCTCGGCCGTACCTTGGAGGGACCCTTCGCGGCACTCCACGCGTGGGCCATCGACCACCTGACCGACGTCGAGCTGGCGCAGCGCGAATACGACAGGCGCACCATCGGCTGAACCCTTCTGACGGACGGCAGCGCCTCGGGGACCGGCGCGAGACGCCGGGACTTGCGAGGACATGGCGCCTCGCGGATCGCACCCGAAACCGTGCCGATAACATGCCGCAACGCCTTTCGCCACCGGTTCGAGCGGATCGGCGGCCGCGTGCGGGCGCTCACCGGAGTTCTGTCAGTGTGGCGGCACCCCGGCGTGGCCTGGTTAATGTTCCAGCCTGCCGGGTGCCTTCGTCCGAGCCTATTCCCAAGCCGTTCTCGGGTCGCGGAGCGCGCATTCGGTAGGCATTTTCCTGCCAGTTTTACTCCGGATATAGGTCGCACACATCGCGTGCAGGTCTGGTTCGTCTTCGCTCTCTCCCGCCGACGGAGGTCTTCCGTAGCGGGCGGCAATGGGCCTGAGACCGTCGGCATGGTGCGGACGGATCGCTCAGGAGCGCGCCATCCCCTTCAGCAACGCCTCCAGGCCAAAAGCGACCCCGCCTCCTCCCGGCTTCCTCCCGCCGAACAACCCCGCCTGATCCAGCCCGGCGGCGCCGTGGAGCAGGCCCCAGACGGCGACGGTTGCCTCATCGGCGGCCCCCTCGCCTGCCAAGGTTCCGAGTAGGCCGGTCGCGAAGTCCCAGAGGTCTTCGACCGCGGGGCGGGAGCCCGCGGGAAAGTCGTGCTGGGCCATGACGGTGGCGTAGAGCGCCGGGCGCGTCCGGGCGAAGCCGAGGTAGGCCGCCGCGAGCGAGCGGACGGCGTCGGCGCCCTCCCGCCCGCGCGCGGCGTCCTCGACCGCGGCCAGGAGCAGACGCGCCCCTTCGTCGGCGACGGCGGCGAGCAGGGCGTCGCGGTCGGCGTAGTAGCGGTAGAGCGCGTTCGGGGCGAGGCCGAGCGCGGCGGCCACGGCGCGCACGGAGAGCCGACTGGCGCCGCCGCGCTCGACCTGGGCCATCGCCTCGTCCAGGATCTCCCGGGGACTCGTCTTCGAGGGATACGGCATGCTGGATAGTGTACACCTTGACATCCCCCCGATGCTAGGTGTACAGTGTTCACTGTGAAGATGTACACGAGACATTTTGAGCCAGGCGCCGTGGTGGTGCCGAGGCGACGACGAGGAGGACGAACATGAGCACGTAGGAGGTAGAGCGGTTCATCGCCACCCTGCAAGACAAAGACGTCGAGCCATCTCGGTCCTGCTCGAAGACCGCACGTCCGTGGTGCAGCCGCTGCCGTTCGGCGACTCGTCGACACCGAGATGAGCTGAAGCATCAGCAGAATCCACGTACTACCGCAACCGGAAGGAGTCAACTATGAACCTGGAACTGGAAGGCAAGACCGCGATCGTCACCGGCGCGAGCAAAGGCATGGGTTTGGCGACGGTTCGTGCGCTGATGGGTGAAGGGGTGACGGTCGTTGGCGCGTCGCGAACCGTGACGCCGGAGCTCGCGGAGACCGGCGCGTACACCGTCACCGCGGACCTTTCGGCGCCCGACGCTCCGTCCCGCGTCGTGTCCGAAGCCCTCGCACGGCTCGGTGGCACCCTCGACGTGCTGGTCAACAACGTTGGCGGCGGGGACTCGGGACCGCCCGGAGCCGGCTTCCTCGACGTGGATGAAGCCTCGTGGCAGAGCACCTTCGGGCTCAACCTCTTCGCGGCGGTGCGGACAACCCGGGCCGCCCTGCCGGCGCTCCTCCGGGCACGCGGGGCGATCATCAACGTCTCGTCCGACTCAGCCCTCCGCCCGGCTACCGCGCCGTTGGCGTACGGCGCCGCGAAAGCAGCGCTGAACGCCTTCGGCAAGGGGATCTCTGAGGAGTTCGGACCCCAGGGGGTGCGGGTCAACACCATAAGCCCCTCCGCCACCCGCACCGCCCTCTGGGAGGGGGAACAGAGCTTCGGGGCCGACGTGGCCGCCGCCATGGGCGTGAGCCAGGGACAGATGATCAAGGCGATGCCGGCGCAGATGGGCATGCTGACCGGCCGTTTCATCGAGCCCGAAGAGATAGCGGACGCCATCGTCTACCTGGCGTCACCACTCGCGTCGAGCGTGCACGGCGCGAACTGGGTTATCGACGCGGGGGTATCCAAGGCCGTCTGACCACCGATTGGGGCGAACCTCGCGAGGTTCGCCCCAATCGCCGCGCGCGGCTTTCCCGTGCGCATGTTTGGCGGGCGCCGACGGAGGAGAAGCCCTCCGTCTCTGCCAGGCCTCGCTGCGGCCATACGTCGCGGTATGCTCGGCCGAGCCTGGGGTGTCGCCTCGGGCGCATGGCTGAGCATCCGGCTCTGGTGCGCTCTTGAGAGGTTCCTGGCACGTCTCGGAGCCGGTACGAGGGGCCTGAAGCTTAAAGCGGAGGAGAAGCGTGCCGAAAGCTGGCAGAGCCAGCGTGCCATGAAGTAGACTCTCGTGGTCAACCGGCGAGGCTTTTTGGAGGCGGGATCTGGCGGTAGTCGAGAACAAGACGGAGGTGCTCGCGCTTACCCGCCAGCTCGTGCGCTACCGCTCGTACACGCCTGGCGTCGCCCAGTCGGCGATGGACTTTATCAACGGGTGGTTCGGGGCCCGTGGCCTGGAGACGACGCGCTACGGCGGTGCCGGCTCCCAGGGCGAGTTGACCTCCCTCGTAGTGCGGGTAGGCTCCGGGGAGCCGAGGATACTGCTCCACGGCCACGTTGACGTCGTCCCTGGCGATGAGGGGCAGTTCGAGGCCCGCGAGGAGCGGGACGAGCTCTACGGCCGCGGCGTCTACGACATGAAGGGCGCTCTGGCCGCCATGATGTACGCGGTCGAGGACCTCAGGGCCCTTGGCTGCGAGGCGACGGTCGAGCTTCTCATCGTGCCGGACGAGGAGCAGGAGCACGGTGGGCCCAACGGGGCCGAGGTCCTTATTGGACAGGGCCACGTCGGGGATTTCCTGATCACCGGCGAGCCGACGGACTTCCACATCGGCACGCAGGCCAAGGGCGTGCTCGACCTGCGCGTGACGCTCAGGG
>CADCUW010000599.1 GCA_902805985.1 uncultured Rubrobacteraceae bacterium | reverse complement strand
GAGAAGGCCGCGGCGCAGAGGGAGCGCGAGGCGGCCATGGAGGAGCTAGAGGCGGAACTCTCCGCCAGGGAGGACCGGATCTCCTCTCTCCAGGAGGCCCTCGAAGAGGCCGCGAGGCCGCAAGACGCCGCTCCTCCTGCCCGTCCCGACCCCGCCGAAGCCCCCAGCGAAAGAGCCAGCGGCCCGTCCGACGACATTGAATCTGAGGCGCCGACGCGAGAGCTGGAGGCGCAGAGGATCCTCGCCGAGGAGCGTATAGCGGACCTTGAAGCCCGCCTTCTGGAGGCCACGGAGGAAGCGAGGCGCAACGCGGAGGACCGGGACGCGGCCCGCGAAGACCTCGCGCGTCTCTCGGACCCGGAGCGCAGGCTGCGCGAGGGGCTCGCCCTCTTCAACGAGAGCGAGCACGCAAGGGCAGTCGCCTCGATCTCCCGCGCCTTCGGCCTCCCGAGGGTACACGCCGGCATCGACGGCGGAGCCTCGGGCAAACCCACCCTCACCCTGCTCTGGAACGACGTCGCCTGGCGCCGCTACGTCGCCGACCCTACGGAGGGCGTCCCTGCGCCGAGGGTCTACCTCGCGGGCACCGGGGACGACCCCGCAGAAGTGCCAACGCCCGAACGCCAGCCGAACGCCCGCATGGACGCCCGGGGACACCTCATGCTGGGGGTACAGGCCCGCTGAAAGGACTCAAGGTCCGGAGGCATCAGGGGCGCGGCGCGCGACCCGGAGTCCGACGTCGGCACCACGACTAGCCCGAAAAGGTTGCACGTCCGCGGCATCCTCGCCCTACAACACCTCAAAACCTGGAGGCTCAAAACCTAGAGCCTGGATCAGGCGCGGTTCGTGCGGCGCATGCGGCGCATGCGGCGGAGGACGCTCTCGTTGTGGGCTTGGAGGGCCTGGCCGCGGCGGGCGCCGACGTATGCCGCCGCAGTCGAAACCGCCAGGAAGGCGACGGCCAGCAAGACTGCCCCGACGCTGTCCAGGCCGGGGAAGGGGGTCTTGCCGATAAGCAGGTTGACGACCGGGGAGATCACGAACGCCACCGGGGCAACGAGCGTTCCGTGCAGCAGGTGCCGGCCCGGCGCCTTGAACGCCGCGGCCATACCCCCGAAGTAGAAGGAGAGGCCGCACACGAAGAGCAGCAACGGCGCGAAGTTCCTGACGGCCGACGCCGACGGTTCGAGCCGGAAGAGCCAGGAGAGCACCGGCGCGAGTATGCCGAAGACGATGAGCAGGACGAGCACGAACGCCACGAGCATCCCGACACCCACCGCCAACACGCTTCTCATGAGAAGAATTCTAACAGCCGGAGCGCGGTTCCCCGTGGCCGGGTTCACCGCCCTTGGGGCCGCGCCCGGCGAGACGCCTACTTGTAGGCTGGAGCCTGGCATAGTAACCTCTCGGACCGTGAGAACACGCGCAGAACGGTCCCTCAGCCGCAGACAATTCCTGAAGCTCTCCGGCGCCGGCATGGCGGGCGCGGCGCTGCTCGGTGGCGGAACGCTGGCCGGGTGCGACCTCGCCCAGCGCGTCCCTGGCCTGCCAGGCACCACGCCGCAGGCCAACCCCGGCAACAACGTGGTGCTCATCATCTTGGACTCTCTGCGCAAGGACCACGTCGGCATCTACGGGCACGACCGCGCGGCCCGGACGCCGAACCTCGACGCCCTGGCGCAGGACAGCCTGCGCTTCACGCGGGCGATTCCAGAGTCCATGCCCACCATCAACGCGCGGCGCGCGATCCACACCGGCACCCGCACCTGGCCGTTCCGGAACTGGAACCCGCCCCAGGGCGAGGACATCATCCTGCAGGGGTGGCAACCTATTCCCCTCGACCAGACGACCCTCGCCGAGGTCATGCGCGCCAGCGGCTACCAGACGATGATGGTCACGGACAACATGCACCAGTTCAAAGCCTCCTACGACATGCACCGGGGCTTCGACGTCTTCGACTTCTTCCGCGGGCAGACCACGGACAACTACCAGCCAAACTGGACCTACGACCCGGCGATGGTGGACAGGGCCCTGATGGAGGGCAACGTCCCCGCCATGACCGCCCAGATGAAGCAGTACTTCTCGAACGTCGCCGCCCGCCAGACGGAGGCCGACTGGTTCGCCCCGCAGGTCTTTACCCGCGCCTCCGAGTTTCTGGAGTTCGCCAAGGAAGACGAGAGGCCCTTCTTCCTGACCGTGGACTCTTACGACCCGCACGAGCCCTGGGACCCGCCGGAGGAGTACGTCCGGATGTACGACGACGAGCCCTACGACCTCAAAGAGCCGTTCTCCGTCATCTACGGGCCCAGCGAGTACCTGGCCGAGCGGGAGCTCCAGAGGATGCGCGCCCGCTACTCGGCCGAGCTGACGATGGCCGACCGCTGGCTCGGACGCTTCATGGACAGGATGGAGGAGCTGAACCTCTTCGAGGACACGCTGGTGCTGTTGCTCAGCGACCACGGGGTCGCGCTCGGGGAGCACGGCTTCACCGGCAAGCCGGCCTACGCGCTGTGGCCGGAGATCACGGACGTCCCCTTCTTCGTCCGCCGCCCTGACGGCAAGGGCGCCGGGGAGACGAGCGAGTACACCGCCTCGACCCACGACGTTGCCTCGACCGTGCTCGGCTACCTCGGCATCGAGGCGCCCGAGCAGATGACCGGCCAGGACCTCTCCGGGATAGCCG
>CADCUW010000598.1 GCA_902805985.1 uncultured Rubrobacteraceae bacterium | reverse complement strand
ATTTTCGGGATGTGCCCGGACTGCCGGCGCGAGTACGACGACCCGGCCGACCGCCGCTTCCACGCCCAGCCCAACGCCTGCCCGGCGTGCGGCCCCCGGGTGCGCCTGCTCGACCGCTTCGGCCACGAGCTGCGCGTCAGGCCGGGCGACCCCATCTCGCGGACGGCCCGGATGCTGCGCGGACGGGCCGTCGTCGCCATAAAAGGCCTCGGCGGCTACCACCTGGCCTGCGACCCGTTCGACCCCGCGGCGGTAAGGACCCTGCGGGGCCGCAAGGTGCGCCAGGACAAGCCCTTCGCGCTCATGGCCCGCGACCTCGCGCAGGCGCGGGAGCTGTGCCACGTTACGCCGGAGGAAGAGCTTCTCCTGGCATCCGCGGCCAGGCCCATAGTTCTCCTGCGACGCCGCGAAGACGTACGAGTCGCGGATGGGGTTGCCCCGCGCCAGAAGACGCTAGGGGTGATGCTGGCGTACACGCCGCTGCACCACCTGCTCTTGCGCGATGCGGGCATCCCGCTCGTGATGACGAGCGGCAACAACTCCGACGAGCCGATTGCCTACCGCGACGGGGAGGCTTTAGAGCAACTAGGCGACATAGCGGACTACTTCCTCGTGCACGACCGACCCATCCACACGCGCTGCGACGACAGCGTGTCCCGGATCGCCGCGGGCGGGCCCTACCCCCTCAGGCGCTCGCGCGGCTATGCGCCCGCGCCGCTGCGGCTGGCCGGGGACTTTGCCCGGCACACCCTGGCGTGCGGCGGGGAGCTCAAGAACACCTTCTGCCTGGCGAAGGGCCGCCACGCCTTCCCTAGCCACCACGTCGGGGACATGGAGAACTACGAGACGCTGCGGTCCTTCCGCGAGGGCGTCGAGCACTACTGCCGGCTCTTCGACGTGCGGCCGGAGCTTGTCGCCTACGACCTCCATCCCGAGTACCTCTCGACCAAGTACGCCCGCGGGTTGGAAGAGGACGGGTTACCCGCCGTCGGCGTTCAGCACCACCACGCGCACGTGGCGAGCTGCCTCGCGGACAACGGGCGTCCCGACGAAGAGCACGTCATAGGAATCGCCCTCGACGGGACCGGTTACGGCACGGACGGCGCCGTCTGGGGCGGGGAGTTCTTCGAGGGCAGCATGGAAGGGGGCTTCGTCCGGCGGGCGCACCTGGGGTACGCGCCGCTGCCGGGTGGGTCGGCGGCGATCCGGCAGCCCTGGCGCGGGGCGGTCGCGCGCCTCATCGGGCTCTACGGCGAGGAGGAGACCATGAGGCTCCCGCTCGCCGTCGTCAGGGACGCCGGCGAGCGCAACGTGCGCATGATCTCCCGCCTGGTGAAGCGCGGGTTGAACTCGCCGCCCACCTCCAGCGCGGGGCGGCTCTTCGACGCCGTCGCGGCACTCGTCGGGGTGCCGGGCTCCGGGCGCGTCACGTACGAAGGGCAGGCGGCCATAGAGTTGGAGCTGGCCGCGGAGGGCCCGGCGGGCCGGGGCTATCCGTTCCGGCTGCGGCCAGAGGGCGGGATGTGGGTCGTGGAGACGGGGGAGACCGTGGTCGGGGTCGTCGAAGACCTGCTCGCGGGCCGGAAGGTGGGGGAGATATCCGCCAGGTTCCACCGGACGATGGCCGAGGTGGTCGTCGCCGGGTGCGAGCGGATCCGGGACGAGGGAGGGGCGAGCGCCGTCGCGCTCTCGGGGGGGACCTTTCAGAACTTGCTGCTGATGGAGCAAGTGTTAGAGTGCCTGGTGGGGAAAGGCTTCACGGTCTACCTGCACAGGCGGGTGCCGACTAACGACGGCGGGCTCGCCTTGGGACAGGCGGTGCTTGCGAATTGTTCTGTCCAACGGGGATAGGAGGCAGAGGGGCATGTGTTTGGGCATACCGGGTCAGATCGTCGAGATCCTCGACGAGGAGATCTATCTCGCGAAGGCGGAGGTCGGGGGGGTCCGGAGGAACATAAACATCGGGCTGGTCCACCACGACGAGCAGAGGATAGAGATCGGGGACTGGGTCCTCATCCACGTGGGCTTCGCCATGTCCAAGCTCGATGAGGAGGAGGCGCACCTGGCCCTGCGGGCCCTGGAGCAGATCGGGGAGGAGTACGAGCAGGAGCTGGAGGAACTCAAGGCCTCCAGGATAGAGTAGCCGTGGGCAGAGGAGAACTCGCGGGCTACTGCACGTTGAACCACGACGGGTGCGTCACCTGCTCCGACGCCGGCATCCCCGTGTGGGTGATCTCCTTAAAGGGCCACGACGCCCTCTGCGAGGACGCCGCCGGAAACCAAGCCGAGATAGCGGTGGAGCTCGTCGAGCCCGTAGAGGCGGGAGAGGTGCTGCTGACGCATGGCGGCGTCGCCATCGGACGGGTAGCCGCGCGAGAGGAGGATCCTCGGTGAAGTACGTGGACGAGTTCAGGAACGGCGAGATAGCGAGGGCCGTGGCGGCCCAGATCTCCTCCCTCACCGACCCCGACAGGCACTACAAGCTCATGGAGGTCTGCGGGGGGCATACCCACACCATCTACCGCCACGGCATAAAGGATCTGTTGCCGGAAGGAGTCGAGCTGGTGCACGGGCCCGGCTGCCCGGTCTGCGTGCTCCCGATGGGCCGCGTGGACGAGGGCGTGGCGATAGCCGAGCGGCCCGAGGTCATCTTCACCTGCTTCGGGGACATGATGCGGGTGCCG
>CADCUW010000597.1:2392-2690 GCA_902805985.1 uncultured Rubrobacteraceae bacterium | reverse complement strand
GGCGGGGCCGTCCGCGCGGCTTCGGCGCCACTACCCGCCCGGGGAGACGAACGGGCGCATCGCCCGGCAGGACGGGCACCACTCGAGGATGCACCGCTCGCCGATCCGCACCTCCACCACGTCGCAGCAGGCCGCGTGCGTCAAGGCGAAGGCCGCGAAGGCGATGAGTTCCTCTTCGAGTACATTCTCCGCCGGAACGCTCTCTTCGAGTTCGCGCATGGAGAGGTGATCGTCCGTCGCGATCGAAGACTTTAGCGGCGCTACCCTCCGGCGGGAGATGGGATGCCGAGGTGGTCGT
>CADCUW010000597.1:0-2382 GCA_902805985.1 uncultured Rubrobacteraceae bacterium | reverse complement strand
CTGCCGCGGGGGGTGCGTTGGATCAGGCCGCTCTGGAGCAGGTACGGCTCGTACACGTCCTCGACGGTGTCCCGCGCCTCGCCCAATGCCACGGAGATCGTCCCGACGCCGACTGGCCCGCCGTCGAACTTGTCGATGACGAGGCCGAGGTAATCGCGGTCGGCCCGGTCGAGCCCGAGGACGTCCACACCCTGCATCTCGAGCGCCGCCTGGGCGACCTCCTCGTCGATGTTCCCGTCGCGCACCACCTGCGCATAGTCGCGGACCCGCTTGAGCAGCCGGTTCGCCACCCGCGGCGTGCCGCGGCTCCTCTTGGCGAGCTGCCACGCGCCGTCGGTGGTGATCGGGATCTTGAGTATCCTCGCCGCGCGCGACACGATCTTCTCCAAGTCCTCCGCCCGGTAGTAGTCGAGCCTCTCGGCGACACCGAACCGGTCGAGCAGCGGCTTGGTCATCAGGCCCGTCCGCGTCGTCGCGCCGACGAGCGTGAAGCGCTCGAGGTCCATCCGGATGGTGCGCGCGGAAGGACCCTGCCCGAGCACGATGTCCATCGCGTAGTCCTCCATCGCCGGGTAGAGGACCTCCTCTATCTGGCGGTTGAGGCGGTGGATCTCGTCGATAAACAGGAAGTCGCCTTCTTCGAGGTTGGTCAGGATGGCGGCCATGTCACCGGCCCGCTCCAGGCTCGGCCCGCTCGTGGTGTGCAGGTTGACCCCCATCTCCGCCGCCAGGATGCGGCAGAGGCTGGTCTTGCCGAGCCCCGGAGGCCCAGCGAACAGGACGTGGTCGAGCGGCTCGCCGCGCTGCTTGGCAGCCTCGACGAAGATCCTGAGGTTCTGCTTGAGCGCCTCCTGCCCCACGAACTCGTCGAGCGACCCGGGCCTGAGCTGCGGCTCGTCGTCCTCGGCCAGCGGCTCGGGGGCGAGCGGGTGCTCCTCGGCTGGCCCGTCGAGGGGCCCGTCGAGGGGCCCGTCGCCGGACCAGCCGGCCGCCCCCGTTATGTCCTCGGGCAACCCGTCGTCGCGCACCGTGAAATCGTCCATCTCCTCCACGCCTAGCGCCTGCTCCCTATCCGCCGTAACGCCTCCTTTATGTACTTCTCGGCCGAGTCCTGCGGCGGCACCTCGCCGAGCGCCCTCTCCGCCTCCTCCAGCCTGTAGCCGAGCGCCGCGAGCGCGTCCCTGGCCTCCATGAACGGGCCGCCGCCACCGCCGTTCGCCGAGACCGCGGGCTCCGGGCCGAAGACCGCGAGGTCCTTGCCCTTGAGCTCCAGCACCAGCCTCTCGGCCGTCTTCTTGCCGAGGCCCGGCACGGAGGCGAGCTTGACCACATCCCCCATCGCCACGGCCCGCGAGATCTCGGGCGGCGTCATCGTGGACAACACCGAGAGCGCGAGCTTCGGCCCGACCTTGCTGACCGCCGTCAAAGCGTCGAACGCCGAGCGCTCTTCTCGCGCCGCGAAGCCGAAGAGGAGCATCGCGTCCTCCCGCACGACCATGCGCGTGTGGATCACGCACTCCTCGCCGAGCGACGGCAACGCCCGCAGCGTCACGAGCGAGGCCGACGCCCTGTACCCGACGCCCCCGACGTCGACGACAACGCCCTCCGTGTCCTTCTCTACCAGTGTCCCTGTCAGCCTGTGAATCATCGGCTAATTATCCCGCACGTCACGCTATTTCCCCACCCCCACCTTTCCCGGCATCCTGCTCGAAAAGGCGTGGGTGATGGCGATGGCGAGGCCGTCGGCGGCGTCGTCGGGGCGCGGTATCTCGCGCAGGTTCAGGAGCGCCCGCACCATCTCCTGTACCTGCCGCTTGTCCGCCCGACCGTAGGAGGTGATCGCCTGCTTCACCTGGAGCGGCGTGTACTCAACGACCTCGATCCCGGCCCGGTAGGCAGCCAGGATCGCAACCCCCCTCGCCTGCCCCACCGTGATCGCGGTCGTTACGTTCGTGTTGAAGAAGAGCTCCTCGACCGCGACCGTATCGGGCCTGTAGCCCTCGACGATCTGCGTGACGCCGTCGAAGAGGCGGCCGAGCCGCCGCGGCATGGACCAGTCCGAAGGCGTGGTGATCGCACCATGCTGAACGTACCTGAGCCTGCTCCCCTCCTGACGGATAACGCCCCACCCCATCGTCGCCGTCCCGGGGTCGATGCCAAGTATCGTATGTCCCCTGCCGGTAGCCACGAGCATGCACAAAGACTACCGCCTAGACCCCGTCCTTGCACCACCTTCTACATGTTGTACAGGGCAAGCCCCGGGTCACTACGCCGAAGATGCGCGGGCCCCATCCCCCGCACAGACCAGGTACTCAAGGCCCAGAGCCTGGAACCTCTCACGGAAGCTCTTCGCAGGCCAGGCCGTCGCCGTCCGGGTCGAGG
>CADCUW010000596.1 GCA_902805985.1 uncultured Rubrobacteraceae bacterium | reverse complement strand
GCACAGGCTACCGCTTGCGGCGGGTCTTCTTGCGGCTCGTGTTCGGGTTCGGGCGGCCCTTGAAGGCGCTCGGGGTCTCGGGGTCGCCTTCGGGGCGGGCGGGTTTGGCCGACTGATTCTTCTTTGCCTGCTCGATGCGGCGGTTCCTGTTGCGCTCGACAAAGGCATAGACAAGCGTAAAAACGAAGAAGAAGATCACGGCGTTGATCAGGAGGCCCGTGATCTGGGCGTTGTCCCCGAGCCCGAAGGTCTCGGGGAAGGCTACGCTCAGCACGTAGAAAAGGCCGATGTAGATACCGATAACGATGGCCGACCGGCGGGCGGCGGACCTCCAATTAAGACCCTCGAACATCCGTGTAACTCCTCTCGACGCGCCGGGGGTTTATCCCGGTTGTGATCTCGTAGTTTATCGTGCCGGCAAGGCGTCCGAGCTCCTCCGCGGATACCTTCTCGTCCCCCTGCTCCCCGACCAGCACGACCTCGTCCCCAACCTCAACCCCATCATCCACCCCGAACACACAGGCGTCCATCGTAACCCGCCCGAGAAGCGGCCGACGGGCACCCCGGATCAGGGCGTGGCCCCTACCCGACAGGCCCCGCCGGTACCCCTCCGCGTAACCCACGGGCACGGTGGCCGCGAACGTCGGCACCTCGGTCCTGTAGGTCAGCCCGTACGACACGCCTTCGCCGGGCAGGAGCCGCCGGATGCCCGCGACGTAGCTCTTGAGCGTCATGGCCGGCCGCAGACCCTCCTCGGCCGGGTCCCCCTCGTCCCCTTTGGGGTGCAGGCCGTAGATTGCTATTCCGGGCCGGGCGAGGTCGTAGCGGGACTCCGGGTGCCAGAGAAGGGCCGCGGAGTTCGCGGCGTGAACGGTCAGCCCGCCCAAGGGCTGGTCCGCGAGCACCGCGTCGAGGCGCCCGATCTGGCGGCGGGTCTCGGAGGCGTCGGAGTCGGCGGAGGAGAAGTGGGTGTAGACGCCCGCGAGCCTGCCCTTGAGGGTCTTGCGCGCCTCCCCCACCTCCGAGGGCTCGACGCCCCAGCGGTTCATGCCCGTGTTCACCTTGAGGTGGGCCGCGAGCCCTTTCACGGCGGCGATGCGCCTCGCGCTCTCCGCCGAGTGGGCCGTCACCGCGAGGCGGTGCTGCCGGGCGGCGAGCAGCCCGTCCGACGAGAGGTCCGTGAAGACCAGGATCGGGGCCCCTATGCCGGCCTCGCGGAGCTCGGCGCCTTCTCCGGCGGTGACGACGGCCAAAGAGTCGGCGCCCGCTTCGAGGGCGGCGCGGGCTACGGGGACGGCGCCGTGACCGTAGGCGTCGGCCTTCACGACGGCCATGAGGGGGACGCCGCCGCGGCGCTTCAGGGCGCTGACGTTGTGGCGGACGGCGGCGAGGTCGACCTCAGCCCACGTGCGGGAGGGAGGGCCGCCGTCCAACGCGTACCCCTACCGGCGGGGGTTGAGGACGTGGAGCGTGAGAATGTCCATGCGGGTGACGACGCCGCGGAGGGCGTCGTTCTCGGTGACGGGCAGGATCTTGATCCTGTTCTCGGCCATGATGGTCGCGGCCTCGGCCAGGGTGGCACCGGAGGAGATCGTCTTCACGTCCCGCGTCATCACCTGGTCGACCGTCACGGCGGCGCTCTTCATCGCCTCCTGGCGGTACTCGTTCCAGTCGCCCAAGGGGATCACACCCCCCAGGATGTCCAGGAAACCGGGCGACCTGATGTCCGCGTCGCGGAAGATGAGGTCGCCTTCGGTGACGATGCCGACGAGCCTTTCGCCCTCGACGACGGGCACGCCAGAGATGCCGGACTCGGCGAAGACCTTGATCGCGCCCTCCACCGTCTCCCCCGGCCCGAGCGTGGGCCACTCCTCGTGCGCGATGTCAGATACCTTGAGCTCTCTTATGTCCTGCTGCTCCACCCCTGTCCCCCCGTATCGCGTTGTTAGACGGCAACCATTCTAAACGGCTTCGAACCCCTCCGGACGCCACTCCCTGCGCACGGGCTCGATGGACGTCGCCTCTCCCCTCCCCGGGTCGAACTCGACGAGCGCGGCGTTGAGGGCCACAAGCCCCCGGGTCTCGACGTGTATGCCCCGCCGTCCGTTGGGGACGAACAGGCCGAGAAAGTCGTCGCGGTCAAAGCCTATGACGCTCTCCCGGCAGCCGGTCATGCCGACGTCGGAGGCGTAGGCGGTGCCGCCGGGCAGGATCTCGGCGTCAGCCGTCGCGACGTGGGTGTGCGTCCCCAGCACGGCCTGGGCCCTCCCCGCCAGGTAGTACCCAAGCGCCTGCTTCTCGCCCGTCGCCTCCGCGTGCGAGTCGACCAGCACGAAGTCGGCCACGTCGTCGAGCTCGCCCAACGCCTGGTCCGCCGCCTCGAAAGCCGAGGTCTTTGTTCTGTCTATGAACACCCTCCCAAGCACGTTCGTGACCCCGACCGTCACGCCGTCCACCCCGAACGTGTCCCAGCCCCGGCCCGGGTGGCGATCGTCGAAGTTGGCCGGTCGTATCACCCTCTCTTCCCCGTCTAGAAAACCCCTGTGGCCCTCGGCGTCGAAGGCATGGTTACCTAGAGTGAGGAAGTCCGCGACCTCCAGCAGGGCGGCGCCGCTCTCCGGGGTGATGCCGCGTCCGGTGGGGGCCGAGTTCTCGGCGTTGGCGACGACGGCGTCGAGGGAGAGCTCCTCGC
>CADCUW010000595.1 GCA_902805985.1 uncultured Rubrobacteraceae bacterium | reverse complement strand
AGGCAAGCTGATTTCTCCAACGAAACGGTGCGTGCTCAGATATATCGTCACCCAACACTCCCCCTCACCTTGATCGCAGCGTAGCCTCTTGCAGCATCCCTGTCAAATGAGTGGGCTTTTGCCTTCCAAGGAGCCCGCGGCGTGCCACAGCGCGCTCGGTTCTGCCAAGCGTCCCGATCACGGACGAAAACACGGTCACAAAATGCGCGGTATGTCGGACAACCTGCCGACCCCTGGCGTAGAGCGCAACGCGGTCTGCCGGGAATCGCTAGTTGGAACGCCATAAAGCGCCCTGTGTCTGGTGCCGATCGGGTGTAGGACCCTACCGCCATCCGCTACGGTCAGTACCGTCGCGCGGGCATCCTCGAGACCACGCACGCAAGCACGGCCGAAGCGAGCCCACGAACGTTCTCCAGTAGGCTCCTACAGGTGGCCGTTCTCTTCGTAAGCGGTTATGAAGCTCACCTTCTGGGCAGACGGAGAAGACGGGTCAAACTCGTACCCGAGCCACTGCCGCACGATGCGATCCGCGAGCTCGGGGGCTATGACGCGTTCGCCCAGGCACAGCACTTGGCAATTGTTGGAGAGAATGGACCTCTCTATGGAATAGGGGTCGTGGGCGACGACCGCGCGGATACCGCGCACTTTGTTGGCGGAGATGGCCTCGCCCAGGCCCGTGCCGCCGAATAGAACCGCACGGTCAGCGTCGCCTCGGGCGACCGCCTCGGCGGCCTTTATGCAGATGATCGGGTACGCGGTCTTGTCACCAGCGTCGGCTACGCCGAAGTCGAGGACCTCCCCGACACGCGGGTCGTCCTGCAGTTGGTCCCTTATAAAGTCCTTGAGGTTCACCCCCGCGTCGTCGGAACCTACCGCCACCACATACCGCTTGCCATCCATCGCTCTACCCTTTCTCGCTAGGTGAGTTGTCCAGAAGCTACGGGTGCCGCGCGTCCTCGCAGCATCCTAACGCATCTCTCGAAAGGTGGCTCCTCTAATCCGTGTAAGGGGAAGCAGGGCTCACGAGCGTTCTCAAGATCTGTCAGTGGAGGATCCGGGGGCCTTTCGACGCTACCCCCCGTTCTCGGTGAGTACCGGCTTTGTCTGGCCGTAACCGGAGATCCTGGCCGCCACCTCCTCGACCTCTTCCGCGGAGAGCAGTATGGGCTTCCCGGCGATCGACGTCTTGTAGTAGATCTCGGCCATCTCCTCGAGCACGACCGTTCGCGAGAAGGCCTCTTCGGGGTTCTTCCCCACGGTGATGGTGCCGTGGTTTTGCAGCAGGCACGCGTTGCGGCTCGCGCCGAGGGCCTCGCTAACGTACCCGGCGAGTTTCTCGGTGCCGTAGGTGGTGTAGGGAGCGAGCGGGATCCGCCCGTCTTCCGACAGCGTGGTGAGCATGTAGTGGACCGGGGGTATGGACCATCCCAGGCAGGCCAGCGTGGTCGCGTAGGTGGAGTGGGTGTGCACCACCGCCCCCACGTCGGCCCGCGCGCGGTAGATGCCCGTGTGCATGGGGGTCTCGCTGGAGGGCTCGAGGTCCCCCTCCCGCACCCGGCCCTCCGTGTCGACGAGCACCACATCCTCGGGATTGAGCACCTCGTAGTCGATGCCGCTGGGGGTCACGAGTATGTCGCCTTCGGGGGTGCGGGCGCTGACGTTGCCCGAGGTCCCCGTAACGAGGCCCGACCCGATAAGCTGCTTGGCGACCCGGGCCACCTCCTCCCGTAGGTCGTGGTGCTTCAAGACGGCCCCCCGCCGGGGGGGCGAATCTCGTACTTTATGCCCTCCTGGCGGCCGTGCTGCTCAAGGGCTTCCACCACGTTTTCGAGCGGTCGAACCCCGGATATAAAGGGCTCGGCGTCTACCCGCCCGCTTTTCAGAAGGTCGAAGGCCACCTGCACGGTATACGGCGTGTGGTGAAAGATGCCCCGGATGGTGATCTGCGAGTAGTGCAGCAGCACCGTGTCCACCTCGAAGGAAGTTCCCGAAGGCGCCCCCCCGAAGAGGGTCACGTCTCCCCCCTTGCGGACCATCCGCAGGGCCTGCTCCCACAGGTCGGGCAGGCCCACGGCCTCGATCACCCTGTCCGCCCCTCGCCCTTCAGGGGTCCACCCCCGCACGGCCTCGATCGTGTCCACCCCCTCGGCGGCCTGCACCGTCTCCTCGGCCCCAAGCTGCCTAGCAACCGCGAGCCGGCTGGGGCTCCTGTCCGCGCAGATCACCCGGGCCCCGCGCTCCGTGGCCAGGCGGACGAACATCAGGCCTATCTGGCCGGCCCCGATGACCGCTACCGTGTCCCCGACGGATATGGGCGTCCGGACCACCCCGTGCACGGCGCAGGCCAGGGGCTCCAGGAGCGCCGCCCGGCTGAACTCCATCCCCTCGGGTATCTCGTAGAGGTTCTGATCCACGATCCGGGGAGGCACCACGATGTACTCGGCAAAAGCCCCGTTGAGGAAGGCGAGATCTTCGCACATGGACTGGTCGCCGACCTTGCAGTAGTAGCAGCGGTTGCACGGCGCGGAGTTGGCCGCGACCACCCTCATGCCGGGCCGCCAGCCCTCGACTCCGTCGCCGACCTCCTCGACCGTCCCACCAAACTCGTGCCCGAAGGGAGATGGGGTCACCTTGATGAGGGTCGGGTGTCCCCTTTTATATGTCTTGACGTCGGTGCCGCAGGTGAGGGCCGCGC
>CADCUW010000594.1 GCA_902805985.1 uncultured Rubrobacteraceae bacterium | reverse complement strand
CACCCCGACCCCGAGGTGCCGGAGGTGCTCCGTCAAGATCCGGCGCGCGGCCTTCGGCGAGTTGGGCAGGAGGTCGGACCCGGCCTCGACGAGCGTAATCTTCGCCCCGGACCCGGCTTCCCGCGCCTGGGCGGCGAGGTTGGCGGCGACCTCGCCGCCGGCGGCCCCACCCCCCACGATCACGACCCGAAGAGGCTCGCCGGAGGATGAAGCGAGGAGTTGCCCCCTCACCCCTTCCAGGTTGGAGACCGGCTTTACGGGGACCGTGCCGCCCGCGCCCCGCGTCTCGCTTCCCAGGCAGAACGAGACGGCGTCGTAGCGGATGGTCCGGCCGTCTACCAGCAGCAGGAGGCGGTCCCGGTGGAGCACCCTCGCGACGCTGCCCCGCACGAAGCGTCCCCCGCCGCGTTCGACGAGGCGGCGGGTGGCGATGCGGTTTTCGCCGGGCCCGTAGGCGCCGGAGAGCACGCCCGTCGCCATGCCGGAGTAGTAGAGGTGCTCGGACGGGTCGATCAGGACCACGTCGAAGCCGCGGCGGGTCAGTTCCCCCGTGCGTAGAAGCGTGTAGAGGTTGGCGTGGCCGCCGCCGGCGAGGGCTATCGTAGGCTGGTAGGTCTCTGCGCTCACACGCACCGTTATATACTGTGAAAAGAGTATGTTTGCGAGATGCTTGGACTTGCGCCATAAGAGTACCGTATACTTCCCTAAACGATTCCCTAGAGCTTGGAGGGCCATTGTTCGTATCCGGAGAGCCGCGAGAGAATCGCAGGGCGTACTTCCCTTGGGCCCACAGGAGATGCAATGATCGAGTTTAGGGGCGTCAGCAAGACCTACCCCGGCTCCGAGATGCCGGTGGTGAACGACCTCTCCTTCGAGGTGCTCGAGGGTGAGGTCTGCGTGTTGGTAGGCCCGAGCGGGTGTGGCAAGACCACAAGCATGCGCATGGTCAACCGCCTCATCGAGCCTTCCGAAGGCCAGATCCTCATAGACGGAGAGCCGAACACGTCGATGAGCGGTACGCAGCTCAGGCGCAAGATCGGGTACGCCATCCAGCAGATAGGCCTCTTCCCCCACCGCACCATCGCGGAGAACATAGGTACCGTGCCGGGCCTCGTCGGCTGGGAGAAGGAGCGCATAAGGTCGCGGACCGAGGAGCTTCTAGATCTCGTAGGCCTCGACCCGGGCGCCTACCGCGACCGGTACCCGGCCGAACTCTCCGGCGGCCAGCAGCAGCGCGTCGGGGTGGCAAGGGCGATGGCCGCCGACCCCCCGATCATGCTCATGGACGAGCCCTTCGGCGCCGTGGACCCGATCACCCGCGAGCGGCTGCAGGACGAGTTCCTGCACATCCAGGACAATATAAAGAAGACGATCATCTTCGTCACCCATGACATAGACGAGGCCATAAAGATGGGCGACAAGATCGCCATCCTTAAAGAAGGCGGCATCCTCGCCCAGTACGACACGCCGGAGAGCATCCTCTCCGCCCCGGACTCCGAGTTCGTCTCCTCCTTCGTGGGCAGCGACAGGGTCCTAAAGCGGCTCTCGCTCACGAGGGTCGGCGACGTGGACCTCGAGCCTGCCAACGGGCACGCGGAGGGCCTGCCCGAGCTCTCCGAGCAGACCAGCCTCAAGGACGCGCTCTCGGAGATGATCGGCTCCGGCGTGGAGCGCGGCGTGGTCGTCTCCGACGGCAACGTGCTCGGCTCGCTGACGCTGGACGCGATCCGCCAGCTCTCCGGCCGGAACACCAAGTAGCCGTGCCGGTGCTGCTCTTGCAGAGCCTGGAGCCCGAGTTTTTCGACTGGGCTTGGCTAAGGGAGAACTTCGGCGAAGAGGTGTGGCCGGCCGTAATAGGGCACCTGTACCTGTCGTTCGTCTCCGTCGGCATCGCGCTCGCCATCTCGCTGCCCCTCGGGGTGCTCGTTGCCCGTTACCGGAGGCTCTACACCCCGGTGCTCTTCGTGACGGGCTTCCTGTTCACCATCCCGAGCCTCGCCCTGTTCGCGATCCTCGTGACGGTCCCGGGCATCGGCATCGGGCAGCGGCCCGCCATCATCGGGCTCGTCTCGTACTCGTTGCTCGTCCTGGTCAGGAACGTCGTGACGGGCATAGACTCCGTGGCCCCCGAGACCATAGACGCGGCGAGGGGTATGGGCCTGACGAACCGCCAGATCCTCTTCCGGGTCGAGCTCCCTCTGGCGCTGCCGGTGATCGTGGCCGGTATCCGCATCGCCACCGTGACGGTTATCGGCATCGCCGTCATCGGCGCGTTCATCTCTGCCGGCGGGCTCGGACAACTCATCTTCGACGGCATAGACCGGAGCTTCCCGACGCTGGTGTTTACGGGCGCGATCATGGCAACCCTGATGGCGATCTTCGCTGATGTGGCCCTGCTCCTCGTGGAGCGGTACATGAGGCCGTGGGCCCGCCGGGCCAGGGGGGCGAACTGATGTTGGACGGGATAATAGAGACCCTCCAGCGCCCCACCTACCCCGGCCTTCTGTGGACCCACATCCAGCTATCCGTGCTCGCCACGCTGCTTGGCATCCTGATCTCCGTCCCCGTAGCGCTCGCGGTGCGCAACACGCCGCTCGGGGCGGCGATAGCCGTCAACGTCGGCAACCTCGGCCGCGCGATACCGTCGCTCGCGTTGCTGGCGATAGTGTTCCCGTTCCTGGGCTTCGGGTTCTCGGCACCCTTCATAGCGCTCACCGCACTCGCGGTGCCGCCGATCCTGATCAACGCCTCCACGGGCCTCCGCGAGGTGCGCCAGGAGGTGATAGACGCCGCCCGCGGGATGGGGCTGTCGGAGGGCCAGATCCTGACGCGCATCCAGCTCCCGATAGCGGCGCCGGTGATCTTCGCCGGGGTCCGCACCTCCGCGGTGCAGGTGGTGGCGAGCGCGACGCTGGCGACGTTTATCGGAGGCAGTGCTCTGGGGGATCTGATCGTCGAGGGCTTCGCCCGCGGCGACAACGCCATTCTCCTGGCCGGCGCGCTCTCAGTGGCGGCGCTGGCGATCATCACGGAGGTGCTCTTCGAGGTACTCGAACGCACCTTCACCCCGAAAGGCCTGAAGATCGCCCAACAGAGGCGCACCGCATAAACAGAGAAGAGAGGAAGAGCATGAAGAACAAGACGAAGCTGATCCGCGCGGTAACCCTGCTGCTGTCGGCGCTCGCGCTCTTCGCCGTCGCCGCCTGCGGCAACGTCGGCAGCAGCAGCAGCGGCGACAACGGGGGCGGCAGCGGTCCTGCCATCGCCATAGGCTCCAAGAACTTTACCGAGCAGTACATCCTGGGCAACATGTACGCCGAGGCGCTGGAGAACGCCGGCTTCAACGTCGAGCGGAACCTGAACCTCGGTAGCGAGCAGATCGCCGACCGCGCCCTCCAGAACGGCGAGATCGACCTCTACCCCGAGTACACGGGCACGGCGCTGGTCGCGATCCACGACTACGGCGAGGACCGCCTCGGGCAGCTGGAATCCCCGCAGGCGACTTACGAGGCCGCCAGAAAGCTCTACAGCGAGCGCGACCCGGCGAACACGATGCTCGAGCCGGCCTCGTTCAACAACACCTACGGCATCTTCGTCCGCTCGGAGATAGCCGAGGAGCAGGACCTCACGACCCTCGCGGACCTGGCGGAGGCCTCCCCTGAGCTAACCTTCGTATCGTACTCCGAGTTCCAGAACCGCTCGGACGGCTACCCGAACATGCAGGAGAACTACTCGGCCTTCGACTTCCAGGACATCACCATCGCCAACCAGCTCGGGCTACGCTACCAGGGCATCCAGCAGGGCGACGAGGGCGACGTCGGCGTCGGCTTCCTCACCGACGGCCAGCTCACCTCCGACGCGCTCACGGTGATGGAGGACGAGAAGAACATCTGGCCCTTCTACAACCCGGCCCCCGTCGTCCGGAGCGACACCCTCGAAGAGAACCCGAAGATGGAGGACATCCTCAACGAGGTAACCGCCACCCTCGACGTCGAGAAGATGCGCGAGCTGAACGGGATGGTTGACCTGGACCAGGAGGACCCAGAGGACGTCGCCCGCGAGCACCTCGAAGAAGAGGGAATCATCGAGTAGAGAGGCCCCTTACGGCCCACGAACGGAGCACGGTCTCCCTGATACGCGCATCGGCATCGGTGCTGCTGGTCGTCTCGGCGGTCGTCGCCGGCTGGCTCTGGCTGGCCGGCGGCGAACCCCTGCAGGCCGCGGCACAGCCCGAGGTACGCGAAGCGCCGGAGCCGTTCTCGGCGCAGAAGAGGGCTGCCTCAAAGGAGATGGCGGCGCACTGGGAGGCTCACGGCCAGATGCGGATAGGCAGCTTCGAGCGGCCGGAGACGGTGCCCGCGTACGACGTGCTCGACGAGCAGCGGGGGGCGCGCGACGGCGCGAGGGGCGCGTGGCTCATGATAGACACCCGCTCGCACAGCGAGGAGGATTACGTCCTTATAACCCGCCACGTCAAGGCCGAGTACGCGGAACTCGACGCGGTCTCCGTCGAGTTCGTCGACGCGGGAAGCACACCCTTCTACAGGGGTGGCGCCCTGATCTTCAACACCGTGGCCGGCGCCAACTACATCGGCTACATCTACGGCCCGCCGAACAACGAGGGTTACTACGTCGAGGCGAGTGGATGAAGGGACCCCGTACCGGCCGCGCAAGGGGCGCGGACCCGCGGCCCGCGCCAACGTTTCTTCACGGTTTCGTAACAATCGTTCGCCTTCCTATACCCGCGTGCAGTTGAATCATTCGCCAGGGGCGCATATCATGTAAGGCTGTGGGTGGGCCGAAAGGGCCATATAATCGTTGCTCGTTCGGTTGGCAGGAGAGTCGCAGACGGTGTGACATGCCTCTGCAGGCGTAGCAGGCAATAGAAGGAGTGGTCACGGAAAACAGCACTCAGAACCCCGAACCGATCATCCGGGTAGAGAACTGCTCGATAGTGTTCGGTCGGCGGGCCCAGCAGGCGCTCGAGATGCGCCGTCAAGGAAAGAGCAAGGCCGAGGTCGAAAAGGCCACGGGCTCGACCATCGGCGCCTTTGATGCCACCTTCCACGTGTACCCGGGCGAGATCTTCGTGATCATCGGCCTCTCGGGGAGCGGGAAGTCCACGATCCTCAGGGCCGTGAACGGCCTCAACGAGCTCACGGAGGGGGACGTCTACCTCGACGGCGACCACATCTCGAACATGCCGTCCAAGCAGCTTCGGGGGGTCCGGCGCAAAAAGATCGGGATGGTCTTCCAGCACTTCGGGCTCCTGCCCAACAGGACGGTGCTGGACAACATCGCCTTCGGCCTGGAGATACAGGGCGTCCCCAAAGAGGAGCGTCGCAAGGCCGCCGAGGACACGCTGGATCTGGTCGGACTCCAAGGACAAGGCGGCAAGCTCATACCGGAGCTCTCCGGCGGGATGCAGCAGAGGGTCGGGCTCGCCCGGGCGCTCGCCACAAAGCAGGAAGTCCTGCTCATGGACGAGCCGTTCAGCGCCCTCGACCCCCTGATCCGGCGCGACATGCAGAACTTGTTCCTCTCGATCCAGGGCGAGATCCAGCGCACCGTCGTCTTCGTCACCCACGACCTCGACGAGGCGCTCACGCTCGGGCACCGCGTCGCGATCATGAAGGACGGCGAGATAGTGCAGCTCGGCACCCCGGAGCAGATCTTGCGGGAGCCGGCCGACGAGTACGTGGAGCGCTTCGTCGAGGACGTCGACTACGCCAAGGTGCGCACCGCCGAGAGCGTGATGGTCGAGCCCCGGCAGGTCGCGTACATGAGCGAGGGCCCGACGGTAGTTCTCAGGCGCATGAGGCAGTACGGCCTCTCCCACATCCTCGTGGTCGACGAGGAGCGGCGGCTCGTGGGCCTCTGCGAGGCCGAGGAGGTCGCCCGGCTCGCCGAGCGCGGCGAGCGGGCGCTCAGGGACTCCGTGGACGACGGCGCCGCCAAGGTCGGTCGCAGGGCGCCCCTGCGCGAGGTCCTCCCGCTCTTCTTGGACGATGCCGACGCGCCCGTTGCGGTCGTGGACGACGAGAACCGCCTCGAGGGCGTGATCGTCCGCGGCGCCCTCATCGCCGGCCTGACCACGCAAGCCGAGGCGCAAGACGAGGAAGGCGTCCCCGCCGAGGTCGAGGCTGGCGAGAACGGCGACCGGGTCCGCGCGCGCCGGGTGGAGAGGTAGGGAGATGCTCGCTCAGGAGCAGCTCATCCCGCAGATACCCCTCGCGGACTGGACGAACACGGCGGTGGAGTGGATCACGGAGACCTTCGAGTGGTTCTTCACTCCGCTCGAGGACGTTATCGTCGCCGCCGTCGGCACGCTGGAGACCGTCTTTACGGCGCTCCCCGCGTTGCTCATGGTCGCCCTTTTGGCCGCGATCGCCTTCCTGCTCGCGGGGTGGCGGGTCGGGCTATTCACGCTGGTGGGTCTGGTGTTCGTCATCAGCCTGGACCTTTGGATACCGGCTATGGAGACCCTGGCGCTCGTGTTGGTGGCGGCGGCCATCGCGTTGGCCATCGGTATCCCCATCGGCATAGTCGCAGCCAAGTCCAAGGGCGTGGAGGCGTTTATGAGGCCGGTCTTGGATATCGCGCAGACGATGCCGGCCTTCGTGTACCTGGTGCCCATCGTGGCCCTGCTGGGCATCGACGAGCCGCCGGCCCTCATCGCGACGGTCATCTTTGCCATGCCGCCCGCCGTCAGGCTGACGATGCTCGGCATCCAGCAGGTCCCCAAAGAGACCGTGGAGGCGGCGCATGCCTTCGGGTCCACGCCCTGGCAGACGCTCTTCAAGGTCGAGCTGCCGCTCTCGGTCAGGTCGATCATGGCCGGGGTCAACCAGGTCATCATGCTCTCGCTCTCGATGGTGGTCATAGCCGCCCTCGTCGGGGCCGGGGGGCTCGGAGAACCGGTCGTCACGGGCCTTGGTGCCCTCGATACCGGTGGCGCTTTTGTCGGCGGTATCGGCATCGTGATCCTGGCGATCATCCTCGACCGCGTTACCCGCGGCCTGGAACGGGGGAGGGGCACCGCCAAGAAAATGGCTTGACGGAAAGCTTCGATCGACGTTACGCAGGATGAAGAAGGGAGCACGGATGAAGTACGGATTGACCAGAAAGGACATGCTTAAGCTGAGCGGGGGCACCCTCGCCGGGGTGAGCCTCCTGGGCCTGGCCGGGTGCGGCGGGGGCGGCTCGGGCTCCTCGGGCAACTCGAGCAAGACTTTCACCCTGGGCAACATCGGGTGGGCCGAGAACATAGCCGTGGCGAACCTGACGAAGGTCCTCTTCGAGGAGGATCTCGGCTACCAGGAGGTCGAGCTGAAGCTGCTCGACGTCGGTCCCCTGTTCCAGGGCGTGGCCGGCGGCGACCTGCAGGCGTTCCAGGACGTCTGGATGCCGAACCACGAGCAGCTCCTCTCCAAGGTGGGAGACGACGTCGCGCACCTCGATCCCTGGTTCCAGGGCCAGACGGCCTTCGGGCTCGCCGTTCCCACCTACATGTCGGGCGTCGAGAGCATCGCCGACCTCAACGGGTCCGGCACCGACACGATCCTCGGCATCGAGCCGGGCGCCCCGTTCGTGACCCAGGTCGAGGACGAGGTGATCCCCGCCTACAACCTGAACCTGGACCTCAAGGCCTCGAGCACGGCCGGGATGCTCACGGAGGCCGAAAGCCTCTACAACAATGAGGAGCCCTTCGTGTTCATGCCGTGGGTCCCGCACCCGATGAACGAGATCTTCGAGTACCGCTTCCTCAAGGACCCGAAGAACGCCCAGGGCGTCTTCGACCAGCCCGCCAAGATCTCCACGGTGGTCAACGCCGACCTCGAGTCCGACGACCCGACAGCCTTCGCGTTCATGAACGCCTACACGCTCAATGAGGAGCAGCTCAACACCCTCATGGACGAGATCTCCAAGGCAAACGACGACGGGGTCGCAGGCTCGCAGGCCTGGCTCGAGAAGAACCGCGACGTCGTGAAGCCCTGGCTCGACGCCGCCAATAAGGCCTAGCAGACTCCGGACGAGAGTCGCGGAACCGTGGCGGGAGTCCCTCGGGACCCCCGCCACCTCTTTTGGGATCGGGACCATCTGCGATCATGGCGGTCGGACCGGAGCCGCCGGGAGGCCGTCACGAACAAGCCTCCCGCCGCCCGCAACTTGAAGCCCGAAGCCTCCTGCTAAACTAGCTCCATGCCGACGACAGTGCGCATCAAGCCGGAGTTGATCACCGAGCACCGCCTGAGGATCGAGATGTACGGGCTCGAGGACGAGGACATCGAGAACACGATCCGGATGAAGGGTTGGGCCTGGGTGCTCGCCCGCAAGAGTTGGGCCTACGCCGGGGAGCCGGACTTTATCTACCGCCAGATCCGGGAGGTCGTGATCGCCCTGCCGGACATCTCATTTGAAGAGGACTCCATCGAGGAGTCCATCCGCACGGTCAAAGCGAAGGCCCGCTCTGACGAGGAGCTGGAAGAGGGCCGAGAACTGCTGCGCCGGGCCTTCGAGAATACGGGCCAGTTGGACAGGGCCGAACAGTACCTGTAAGGGTGACCTCGCACGGACCTCTCTTTCGACCCTGCACGGCCTCCGGGTCACGCCTTGCCGCCGACGCCGCCCGGTTCGTCTCCGGATCTCCGCCAGTGCAGGACGCACAGCGGCAGCAGGATGGCGAGCGGCAGCGTCACGCTGACCACGGTGGCCACGTCTATGAGGTCGTCCCAGCCGGCGAATCGGTTGTTCACGAGGTTGCTGAATGGGGCCACCAGGCGCGAGGTGAAGGTCACGACCAGCGCCAGGGGCAGGAAGACGCCGCGCGGCGTGAGCGCCATGAGCGCCAGCGGCAGGGCCGCGTACCAGGGCCAGGTGCCGGCGGAGACGATCAGCAGGTAGACGAGCGAGATCCCCGCGCAAGCCCGCAAGAGTCCCGCGGCGTCCCGGGCCCGCCAGCCCGCGACCACCACGAAAGCTACGAAGAGGACGCCCAGGATACGAAGGGTCAGTGACGCGGCTTCCTCGGGCGGGAGAGAGTGCAGGAGCAGCCAGTACAGGATGCCTGACGGCGTCGGTGCGAGGAAGGGCAGGCCTTGTTGGCGCACCGCGGCGAACGTGTCGGCGCCGATCCAGAACGGCCAGTAGAGCGCCGCCGTCAGGATCAGGCCGTAGACGAGGGCCAGGGCGACGGAGAGCGCCAGGCTCCGGGTGCTCCTTCTCGTGCGCCAGAGGTAGATGGCCTGCGCGGGGGCGAAGATCACCGGCAGGTACTTCACGAGCACCCCCACGACCGCGCCCATCGCCGAGAGCGCGGGCCTCGCCGTTACCGTGAACAGGAGCGAGAGGAGGACGAACAGGATCATGACCGCGTCGTTGTGCCCCTCGCCGGCGAACTCGACCACGATGAGCGGGTTCCAGAGGTAGACGAGCGTGCCGAGGAGCCTGTCCTCCGGGCGCACGCGGCCGAGTATCTTCCAGATCACGACCGCGCACCCGAGGCTCGCCGCTACCACCAGCGCCTTGAGGAGCAGCAAAGCCCCCGCCACGCCGCCCGTCAGCGAGGCGGCAAGCACCTCGATCCAGGTCCACAGCGCCCCGTAAGGCGACGGGCCGTGGACGGGTAGCCAGCCGAAGGAGGCCAGCTCCCTGGCGAGGGGCCCCGTCCCGTTCCTGTAGGCGATCTCGGCGGCGGCCGTGCCGTAAGGGTTCAGCCCGAACCCGCCGCCCATGAAGCCGTGCGCGACGTACGTGAGCGCGTCCATCGACTGGTACGGGCGCCCGAAGAGCAGCCCCACGTTGAAGAGCACGGGGAACGACAGCGCCAACAGGGCCGCCCGCCCGTCCTGCAAGTCCCCCCTGCGGCAGAGGATCAGGATCAGCGCGTAGAGAAGGAATAGGAGCGCCGTCACGACCCAGTAAACGCCCAGCTCGAGCGCGAGCCTGGAGCCGTCCGGCGGGGTTCCTCGCACGGCCGCGCCCGCGACGTTCGAGCTCTGGCCGTTGAGAAAGACGGCCCGCTGGGCGGCGTAGCCGACGAGGTAGAGCGCGCCGCTCATCACCCCGATCACGGCGACCAGAAGCCCGTCCCGCCGCCCCTGCTCCGTACGCTCGGAGAAGGGGCCGGCGACGGCCC
>CADCUW010000593.1 GCA_902805985.1 uncultured Rubrobacteraceae bacterium | reverse complement strand
GCTTCGTTGACGGGGTTGCCGACGATACCCACGAGGAACGCGACAAGCTCCCCATCCTCCTCGACGGCGAAGCTCGTCTCCGGGAAGTACCGGAAAAAGAGTCGTGGCAGCTTGTCCGCGACTCGGCGTCCGCCCCACCAATCGTCGACGACGGCTACCACGGACCCGTGATCCGACTCCCTTAATTGCCTGAACCTCATAACCTCGCAGTCTACAAAACGGAGACGGTTTTCGTCTCCGGGATGACGAGTTACACCTCCCGGGTCAGGGTGGCGACCTCCGCGGGGCCGAGTGGTTCGCGGCGCGAGGTGCCGAGGGTGACGCGGCGGACGAAGCCGGCGCCCACGAGCCTCGGGACGTAGGAGGGAAAGGTGTGGAGAAAGAACTTGCCCGGGCCGCGGCGGCGGGCGGGGCGGTGTTCGATCCAGAGCATCGGCCGCGTGAGGTCCGGCAGGCCTTCGGGGAAGTGGTCCCGGATGACCTCTGCCGCCAGGTAGCCGGCCGCCTCCTTCGTCAGCGCGCCGCCAGCCTCCGGAAGTTCCTCGCAGACCACCACGGGCGCGTCCCCGTCGGCGCCTTTGTAGAGCCGGATCCAGCATCCGGACCCAAGCCCGTAGCCGGTCCTATGGTGCATGTACTCGTGCGTGAGGTTCATATCATCCCGTCGCCGTCCCCTACAGACTGGACCCCCGCCAGGCCCGAAGCAACTCCTCCTCCCGTCCCCGCGAGATACCCGCTCCGATCTCTACGGTCTCCCTCTCCTCCTCCGGCCCGGGCAAGTCCCGGACGGTCGCGGCCATCGGCCGGAAAGCGAGCCCCGCCCCGACGGCCCGGCCCACGTCCACGGCGAGGATGCCGGCCATCTCTCCGGTGATCCAGAACGGCATCTCCTCCCACGGCTTCACGCCCGCATCCAGCAAGAACTCCTCGGACGCCCAGACGAACCGGATGTCGCTCCCCGTGGCGTCCCGGATCTCCTCCAGCATCCCGCGCATGGTCAACCTGTGTTCCGGACCTGTGGCGTTGTACGCGCCGGTCCGGCCTTCTTCTGCCATCTTTAACATCCACCCGGCCAGGTCGCGCGCGTCGATGAGCTGGACCTGCCGCTCTGGGTTCCCGGGGGCGAGCACCTCTCCCCCCTCCGCGACCCGGCGGCGCCAGTACGGGAAGCGGTTCGTGTAGTCGTGGGGGCCGACGATCATGCCGGGACGCACCACCAGCGTCCGCCCCGGCATCGCCGCCTCCGCCGCCCGCTCGCACCCAACCTTGAGTTCGCCATAGAGCTCCCAGTCCAACTTCTCAGGCTCCGGGTCCGGCGGCTCCAGAATAGGAGCTTCCTCGTCGATGCCCGTCCGGCCAAAGTCCGCGTAGACGGAGATGCTGGAGACGAAGGTGTAGTGACCCACCGAACCGGCCAGGAGCTCAGCCGAAGCCCGCACCTCGCGGGGCAGGTAGCCGCTGGTGTCGATCGCGGCGTCCCAACTGCGCCCCCGTAGCGCCGACAGGTCCCCGCCGCGCTCCCCGCGTAGCTCCTCGACCTCCCGGAACAGCCCGGGGTTGCTCTCCCCCCGGTTGAAGAGCGTTACCCGGTGCCCGCGTTCGAGCGCCGCATCGACGAGGTGACGGCCGAGGAACCTGGTGCCGCCGAGGATCAGGAGGTCCATCGTTCTCGGGCCCCGCTACCCCGTCTCTCCGGGGCGGGAGACGACCTGATCGATGACGCCGTACTCGACGGCCTCTTCGGGGCTCAGGATGTAGTCACGGTCGGTGTCGCGTTCGATCTTCTCGAATGGCTGGCCGGTAGCATCCGCCATGATCTCGTTGATCCTGCGCTTGGTAAAGACGATCTCCTTGGCGTGGATCTCCACGTCTGAAGCCTGCCCCCCGATGCCGCCCTGGATGGCCGGCTGGTGCAGCAGTATCCTCGTGTTCGGCAACGCGCTCCGCTTGCCCTTGGTCCCCGCCGCGAGCAGGAAGGCCCCGGCAGACGCCGCCATCCCCAGAGCGGTCGTCGCCACGTCCGCGTTGACGAAGCGCATGGTGTCGTACATCGCGAGCATGGCCGAGATGCTCCCGCCGGGGGAGTTTATGTACATGTTGATGTCCTGCTCGGGATCCTCTGAATCGAGGTGCAAAAGCTGCGCCATCACCACGTTCGCGACCTGATCGTCCACCGGGGTGCCGAGGAAGATGATCCTGTCCTTTAAGAGCCGCGAGTAGATGTCCATCGTCCGCTCGCCACGGGGGCTCTGCTCCGTTACGTACGGGATTACCAGCCTAGGATCTGAACCCATTGTACAGTCCACCTCTCTCTCGCCTACGGGCTATACTTGCACGAGAGTAACATTGATGTAGTGTTTCGGCAAGTTTTTTGCAGTGTTTTGGAGGTAGAGGACTTTGGAGCCGGATCGTTTGCGGGTGCTCAGGATGCGGGCTGTGATGAGCCAGGAGCAGTTGGCGGACAGGAGCGGGGTTGCGAGGGATACGATCTCGAAGCTGGAGACGGGCCAGCGCAGGGCCTACCCTTCCACGATCCGCAAGCTCGCCCTCGGCCTCGACGTGAAGCCGCAGATGCTCATGGGCGGCGTAGAATATTTGGATGAAGGACCTGTGGAGAGTGCTGGGGAGGCGCCCGAGAAGGCCGACCCCGACAGGAAGATCGGGTTCTAGGACCATCAGCTCCGCCGGAACGATGCGCGTCGGGCTCATCGACGCCGTGGAAAGGGTGGGCGAG
>CADCUW010000592.1 GCA_902805985.1 uncultured Rubrobacteraceae bacterium | reverse complement strand
CTCTGAGCGCTAATTTGGTCGGTATATGGAGCCAAAACAGGCCCAATAGCTCCGCTTCGGTGCCCTCAGAGGCCACGTCTCACCTACCTTCGGGACTTTTCAGACAGTTTCAGGACGAAGTTCGGGAAACGCCCCTTCCACGCGCTCCAGTGAATAAGGGCCGAGGTTGGGCCACTCGCAGGCTAGGACGTTCCTGGCCGCGGTTCCGCCCGCTCGTCGTCCTCGGCGAGGCGTATCCAGCCCACCACGCCCCAGGGGTAGAAGTAGCGGGAGGACTGGTTGTGGTCACGGTGGCGCGTAACCATCATGACGATGCCCCGCTCGTTGACGTCTTCGAGGTACACGGGGGCGCCGGCCCTAAGGTCGCTGGAGAGGACCTCGGTGGTCTCTATCATCACCTCCTGGCCGATCCACGCCTCGGGTATCGGGCCGCCTTGCGGGGCGGCCGGCCTCTCCCTGTCCATCATGGTCCACTCCTCCGATCGCCTTCGCCTACGGGTCAGGATACCCCCCCGAACCGGGGCCGCGCGGACCTCCGGGAATCCCCTACGCCCGAAGTTCGCGGAACGCCCCTTCCACGCACTCCGGTGAATAGCGAGGGATGCCCCACGGTGCCGGGCTCCACTTCACCCTAGGGAGGACGCCCCGAGACCCGTAGACTCAAGCATCGCCTCTGAAAGGGGGTGGGGGTGGCACGAAGGTACCGTCTTCCTGGGGGAAGTTTCGATGGCCGAAGTAGTTCTCTTCCACCACGCTCAGGGGCTGACCCCGGGCGTCGCCGCGTTCGCAGACGAGCTGCGCCGCGCCGGGCACACCGCGCATACACCCGACCTGTTCGAGGGCCGCACCTTCGATACCGTGGAGGAGGGGGTGGCCCACGCCGGGGAGGTCGGCTTCGGCGAGGTCACGGAACGCGGCGTACGGGCGGTAGATGGGCTGCCCGCCGGGCTGGTGTACGCCGGCTTCTCCCTCGGCGTGCTCCCGGCCCAGATGCTGGCTCAGACCCGCACCGGTGCGCGGGGGGCGCTCCTCTTCCACGCCTGTTTACCGGTGTCGGAGTTCGGCCCGTCGTGGCCAGAGGGGGTGCCGGCGCAGGTGCACGCGATGGACGCCGACCCGTTCTTCGTCGAAGACGGCGACATCGACGCCGCCCGGGCGCTCGTCGGGGAGGCCGAGGACGCGGAGCTGTTCCTCTACCCCGGCAGCCAGCACCTCTTCGCCGACGGCTCCTTGCCATCGTACGAGGCGGACGCCGCCACGCTGTTGGGCCGGCGGGTGCTGGCCTTCCTCGACCGGATCGACAGGGCCCTGGGCTGAGGAACATCATGCGCCGAACTTCTTAGGACCCCCTCAGCGCGAAGTTCCGAGACCTTCCGGCGCGAAGTTCGGAGAAGGCACCCTCTACGAGGCTGGGGGACTGGTAAAGCCGGGCCGCCTATGGAGGGGGGTAATCGAGACGCCAGGCTCAACAATAACTGGATGGTAGCGCTAGGAAGACCCCGACCGCATACTCCAAACGTGCGGCCTTTGCCTAGCCCAAATGGGGGATTCGGACGCGAGGGGGCGTGTGCTTTGATGCGAGCTTGGAAGGTACTGGCGGCCGTGGCGCACGGTCCGGCTTCTACCAGGTGAGGCGGCAACGTTGGCGAGCTTGGGGAGGTGGGCCGAGTAGTGCGCGGCCCGTCCCCAGGGGCGGCGGACTTGGAGTAGGAGGGCACCCGGTGGCTGATCTCGATCCCATCGACAAGGGGAAGGTAAACGAGGTCGTGTTCGACTTCCTCGATCATCTCGACGAGTGGTACGGGCAAGGCGCCGAGATCGGGCACCTGATGGTGGTCGCTCGGGTCACGGACGCGAGCGGCACCCGGTGCATCGACGTCGTGACCAGTCCCGGTACCCCGAAGAATGAGGCCCTCGAGATGCTGTGGCGGGCCTACGTTATGCACGACCGGCCAGAGGCGCAGACGGGCGGAACCAACTCGGGGCGACGGGGCTGGTGGCGGAGGGTATTCGGTAGGCGGACCCGGACGAGGGACGGCAGGCGCTAGCCCACCGACGTGGACGCGAACACGGTCACGAGCCCCGCTCGACATGGGCCCGGGGCCGTACGTTTTTCCGAGAAGCCCTAATCGGTCGCGCGGGAGGGGCGTCGCCGAGGATGGCTCCTACCGCCTTCTCGTGGACCCGCGCAAGCCGGGACAACGTCTAGCCCAACGTTCCGGGCTGTGGTTAGTATGGACGGCGAGGTCGGGATGGCCGTCGCGCTCTAGCCGTGCGAGGCCACGGGGGGCGAAGGACGAGCGGTCCCCTCGTCCACCGGCGGTATGCCGCGCGCTCGTTTATACTCGGCGCCCGCGCATCGCGCGGCCCGTCGTTGTCCCCGAGGCCACCCAGGAGGTCGGCCCGTGTATCACCCCACGATCTCCTCCCCCGTTGCGCGGCGCGTGTGGGGCAGCCCTGACTGCGTCTTGCTGTTTTTCGCCGGCGGGTCTGCCGAGTTCGCGGCCATAAAGGCTGTGGACTGGCTGTTCTTTACGGGGAGGCTGCCTGAGGATCCCATCGGACGGTTCTTCGGGACGGTGGGGTTCGCGCGGAGGGTATTCTTCGGCAGCCCCGCCGAGGCGACCGCCGCCGTCGAGGGCATACGCCGCGCCCACGGGCGCGTCGAGGCGGCGCGCGGGGGCCGGATCCCCCAGTGGGCCTACCGCGACGTCCTGTTCATGCTGATCGACCACGGCG